>DATBWU010000240.1:0-5602 GCA_036514635.1 Anaerolineae bacterium
GTGTCGGTGAGCGTTGGCGTATGAGTCGGCGCGGCGATAGCGTGACTTCCTAGCCCGCTGAAGGTGTCTGTGGCGAATCCATCCCATTCGATTGAGGGGTCAAACGCATCGCTGCCGTTCGTATCGCCAGATGCGATCGTCGATTTGCGGCGTAGTGTGTTGTCCTCCGTGCTCGTCAGACCGCTGCCCCACTCGGCGCCCGGGTCGAAACCGATCTGGCCGATCACGTCGAGGAGTGTGCCGCTCGACCCGCCTTTGCGCAGGACGACGGCATCATCGCCGTTGAACCAACTGGCGCTGCTGGTCTGGCCTGCTTGATTCAGGATCGTTAATGTGGCGCTGATGTGAGCCAGGACGAACACATCGCCATCGGCAACCGCGCCGGTTAGCGCAATCGTCGTGTTGGGCGTCACGTTGCCGTTGAAGTACATCTGCACGATGTAGCCGTCAGCCGCGAGGTCAACCGCCGCCCCCGTACCGTTGTAAATCTCCAGCGCCTTGTTGTTGCTGCTGCCTTCGATGTACTCCGAAAAGAACAGGTCTGAAGATGCCCTGGCGATGGGCGCGGCGAAAACCAGGCTCAGGTAGGCCAGGCCGGCGATCAGGACGATACCGGTCGAGCGACGCAAAGTCGCACTCATGGTTTTGGCTCCTATGTGATTGTGGACTGCAACGACGTACACGAAAAGTGCCCGCTGTAGCGCGGCACACTCAAGCACGAAGATCGCCGGTGCAGCGCAGGCGATCTGTGGGACAGCGATGTGAGAATGTTGCGGCTAAGTTGACGGTGGTACGGCGACGAGGTTGTAGAGGATTGTTGTACCGCGCTCAGAATAGCACGGTTCGCGACCGTAAGTCAATGTGAGTCGCGTTTGACTAATCGATTCCTGTTTTATCCACCGCTGTCAACGACGCAGACGGCGAACAACCTCAGCCAGTCGGCTTCAGCCGACTTTCAGGTAATCAGCCGGGAAGTTCACTTCCCGGCGACGCCGTGTGAACACTTACCCGCGCGCAGCCCTGACGCCAAAAGCCGTTACGCTACAGGGTAAGTGATGTTTACCGCAGAGGACGCAGAGATTTTCCGCGAAATCCGGCTCGGCGCACTCTGCGCTCTCGCGGTGAACCCCGCTATCACTTACTGAGAGCATTCGGTCATGCGTGGGCACTGCCCGGTGACACACGCCTGCGGCGGGTGCAGTGCTCCCGTGAATCACCGGGCTGAAAAAGCGAAGCCTGCTTCAGCCGGATTTATCCAGCTTTTAATATCAGCCCGACGATTTATCGTCGGGCGCAAAGTTTTCCCCTGTTTTCTTTGCGTCCTCTGCGTTCTTTGCGGTTGAAGCCCTTTACCCCAGGCTTTGCCGCAACGCTTCCAATCGACCTGCCACCGACCCATCGACGATGCGATCTCCGGCGCGAATGACCAGCCCGCCGAGGATTTTCGGCTCGACGCGGAACTCAATCTCTGACGCGCCGCGCCCGCCCAAGTCGCCCTTGATCGAGGCTTGCTCGCTGTCGGTGAGCGGCAGTGCGCTGGTGACGACAACCTTGCCGGGCAGGTTGCCCGCTTCGGCCACGACGACCTTGCCCGACTTGACGCCGCTGAAGAACTCGTCGATCAGCGCCCGCTGGCGCTGCTCGTCGAGCGCCGCGCCGATGACCTTGTTCGCCGCCGCGATCGACAGCGCCGCCACCTGCGAGCGAAGGTCGGCCAGGATGCGATTGCGCTCGGTTTCCGCCTCTTCCCGTGCTTGCGCCTTGAGACGCTCGACGTCCTCGTTCGCCTTAGCCTCAATCGCGGCGGCTTGCTTCTCGGCATTCGCCGTCATCTCAGCGACAAGCCTCTGGCCCTCCAGGCGGGCTTGATCGAGCCTGGCCTGATAGTCCTTCTCGGTATTGGCCAGTCGCTCTTCCGCTTTGCGCGCGTCGTCCAATCCTTTGGCGATGCGCTCTTTGCGCTGCTCCAAGACGTTGAGCAGCGGCTTGAACACGACGGTGCGGAGAATCAACAAGAGAATGATGAAGTTGATGATTTGTGCCAGCAGGATGCCGGGCACGATTCCAAGTGGTAACACTTAAGGCCTCCCGTGTGTTCGATACCCTGCTACCGAATCACGAACAACAAGATCAGTGAGACCACCAGGCAATAAATGGCGACGGCTTCGGCGAAGGCCACGCCCAGGATCATGTTCGTCTGGATCAGCGAGGCCGCGTCCGGGTTGCGACCCATGGCCTGCACCGCGCCTCCCACCGATAGTCCAATGCCGATGCCCGCGCCAATGGTTCCAATCATGGCTAGCCCCGCGCCGAGAAGTCTTGCCAGAGCAGTGGCTGTTGCAATATCCACGTTCCTCTCCTCCTGATAAGGATTCCGTTTAGGATTTACGCACTTGGAAGTTTTTTCACCGCAAAGAGCGCAAAGGACACAAAGGAAACCTTAGATTTCTTTGCGCTCTTTGCGTCCTTTGCGGTTCAACTGCGTAAATCCTACCGTTATTGAATGACATCAATGTGCCGCTTCTTCGTGTTCGCCGTGCACCTGAGCGGCGACGTTCATGAACACGAAGGTCAGCATCATAAACACGTAAGCCTGGATCAGGCCCACGAAGACTTCCAAGAGCAGCGCGGCCACCGGGCCGACGTATGGAATCAGGCTCGACACGACGAAAATCAGCACCGTGCCGGCGAAGATGTTGCCGAAAAGACGGAAGGTGAACGAGATGATCTTGACGACCTCGCTCAGACCTTCCAACAGGCTGGCGAAGAAATCGACCGCGCCGAAAATCTTGCCCGCGCCTTCCCGGCGGAAGCCGCTGATGTTGAAGAACTTGCCCAGGTAGCGCCGGATGCCGATCAGCACGGCGCGCACTCCCTTTTGGCCGCGCGGCATGTGGTTGATCACGCCGTACACCTGGGTCGCCGAGACAGCGACCAGCGCCAGCGCCAGCGTGACGTTGATGTCCGTCGACGGCGTGCGCACCGTCGGCACGACGACCCAGCCCCGATCGGCTTCGTGCGCGCTCTCCCCTTCACTCTGGGTCGATGCGGGGATCGGCTCCCGGCAACCGGCCTGGACACGAGCCTGCTTCTCGGCGTCCGTCAGCCGATCGTACACATCCTGCGTAATCACCGGGCAGCGCGGATTGAGAAACACAATCGGCGAGCCTTCCGGCGTCGATTTGTCTAGCTCGTAACCTTGCGCAGCGCCCTCGGCCGGATGAACGGAGCCGACGCTTTCTACGCCGGGAATCAGTTCGGTGTAGTTGATGAAAAACACGAAGAGGAAAATCGTCGCGCCGATCGGGAAAATCTTGGCGGCGTTCTTGCCCGCGACCTGCTCGGCCTGGTTGTACAGGATTTCGATCATCGATTCGAGGAAATTCTGGAGGCCCGTGGGAACCAGCTTGGGGCGGCGGGCGACGATCCAGAACAGGCCGATCAAAACCACGTCGACGATCAGAGTGCCGATCAGCGCGTTGCTGATCCCGAACCCGCCCTCACAACCATGCGCCAGATCGCCGCCGAGGCAGGCCACCGGTTCAGCCTCGACCGTCACGTTCGGCAATACGGTCGGCACGAGCTGGGGGAGTCCCGGAATATTGAAGAGCGCTGTGCCGCCACACAAGAACAGCACAACGGCAATGATGATGACCCGCGTGGTCAATTTACGGAGTGCGGTCATGCTGAGGTGTATCCTCCCCTGAACGTTCGCGCGCCGTGGCTTTCCGGGCTGCGCGAAGCGCGAATCGGTAAATAGCGTACACACTCACCGGCGCACTCACCAGCAGAAGCGCCAACGTGAGCAGGGGTCGCGTCTGCAATAGCCCATCTAACCCAAGCCCCAACACCAGCGCCCCGATGACGATCCCCGCGCCCAGGCAGCCCGCTTGCAGGCCAATCGCGCTGCCCTGCGCCAGACCTTTGCTGACGGACGTCCACGGGGTCGGTTCAGGCTTGTTCTCGCGCATCGAGACAACACGACGCGCCCTCAATTGAGGGGGCGCGCTCTGGCGCAAATGTAGCACACTCGATCCGATTCGTCAATGTGCCAAACGGAACGAACAACGATCAGGTGACCGGCACTTCTGAAGTGCCGGTCACCTCACTACAGCCCATTGATCAAAGTCTGGGCCGCGCGCGTCGCCAGGTTGTACCAGGGTGTGACGAACACGCCTAAGAATAGAATGCCCACGCTGCACAGCACCAACCCGGCGCGCAGCGTGAACGGAATCGCCGCCGGGGTCTCCTCGCCCTTGCTCGGATCGACGAAGATGACACGGATGACGACGAGGTAGTAGTACAGCGCGACGATGCTGTTCAGCACGCCGGCGACGGCCAGCCAGACCAGCCCACTGCTGATCGCCGCCTGGAAGATGTAGAACTTGGCGAAGAAACCGGCCAGCGGCGGCACGCCGCCCAACGACAGCATCGCCAGCATCATGCCCAGCGCCAGCCCGAACGACCGGCGGCTCAGCCCGGCCATCTCGTAGAGATTCTCCGTGCCCATCACGTTGGTCACAACTTCGACGACGGCGAACGCGGCGACGTTGGTCAGCACGTACACGGCCAGATAGAACAGCACCGCCGCGACGCCAAGCTCGCCGACCGCTGCGACGCCGATCAGCACGTAACCCGCCTGCGCGATCGACGAGTAGGCTAGCATGCGCTTGAGGTTGCGCTGCGGGATTGCCAGCACGTTGCCCAACGTCATCGTCAGGAGCGATAGGCCCGCGACCAGGCCGACCCATTGGTTTTGTATCGGCGCGAACATGAGCAGGAACACGCGCACCAGCACGGCGAACCCGGCCGCCTTCGACGCGACCGAGACGAATGCGGTGATCGGCGTCGGCGCGCCTTCGTACACGTCGGGCGTCCACATGTGGAATGGAACCGCCGCCACCTTGAACCCGAAACCGACCAGCACCAGGACCAGCGCGACAAATGTCGGCGGCGTGCCTTCCGGGCCGAGCGCGTTCAGCGCATGGACGACGGCGCTGTATTCGGTCTGGCCGGTGAAGCCGTAAATCAGGCTCAGGCCGTACAGCAGGATCGTCGAGGTGAACGCGCCGAACAGGAAATACTTCATGCCGGCTTCCGACGAGCGCGGCGATTCGCGCAGGTAACCCGCCAGCAGGTACAGCGTGATCGACGTCGTCTCTAACGCCACATACAGCATGATGATGTTGTTGGCGGCGGCCATCATGTTCATGCCCAGCGTGGCGAAAATGACCAGCCCGTAGAACTCGCCGCTTTGCTTGAGCGGCTTGAAGTCCATCGAGATCAGGCAGGTGAGCGCAGCCGCCACGACGAACATGATGCGGAACAACTGCACAGTCAGGTCGACGCGCACCATGTTGCCCAGCGCGGGCCGCACATCGGCATCGGCTCCCAGCAGCGGGGCTGTCTGCACACCGACTACGACCAGCGCGCCGATCAGGCCGATCATCGACAGCCAGCCCAGCGCGCGCTTGCGGGCCTCGCCGAGAAACAGGTCGCTGCCGATGACGATGAAACCCAACACCAGCAGCAAGATTTCGGGCAGAACGGCCAACAGGCCGCGATTCAGTTCAGTGTAGTCCACGCTCTTACCCCCGTACCT
>DATBWU010000241.1:0-4793 GCA_036514635.1 Anaerolineae bacterium
CGCGCCCGCCGGCCCGCGCACGTTGACGATACTCACACACGAGTCGTACGTCTTGAGCGAGGACGTGATCAAAGAATTCGAGGCGGCGAACAACGCGGCGGTGCAGTTCATCAAGCAGGGCGACGCCGGTCAGGCGCTCACGCGCGCCATCCTCACCCAAGAGAATCCCGAAGCCGACATGTTGTTCGGCGTAGACAACACGTTCTTCAGCCGGGCAATCGAGGCTGACATCCTGGAGCCGTACAAGTCGCCTGCGCTGGCCGATATTCCCGCCGAGTTTCAACTCGACACCGAGTATCGCCTGACGCCGATCGACTTCGGCGACGTGTGCCTGAATTACGATAAGGCGTACTTCGCCGAGAAGAATCTCCAGCCGCCAAAATCGCTGGCCGATCTGACCCGGCCTGAATACAAAGACTTGCTGGTCGTGGAGAACCCGGCCGGCTCGTCGCCGGGATTGGCCTTCATGCTGGCGACCGTGGCGGACTTCGGCGAGGAGGGCTGGCTGCGTTACTGGCAGCAACTCAAAGACAACGGCGTGAAGGTCGTCGAAGACTGGAGCACGGCCTACTCCACCGAGTTCAGCGGATCGAGCGGAAAAGGCCCGCGCCCGATCGTCGTGAGCTACGCTTCCAGCCCGCCCGCCGAAGTCGTGTTTGCCGAGAAGCCGATCGACGAGCCGCCCACGGCGGCCATCACCGCGCCGGGCACTTGCTTCCGCCAGATCGAGTTCGCGGGTATCCTGAAAGGCACGCCCAGCCGCGACCTGGCCGAGAAGTGGATCGACTTCATGCTGAGCGTGCGCTACCAGGAAGACCTGCCGCTCAACCAGTTCGTCTATCCGGTGAATCCGACGGCGAAGTTGCCGGACGTGTTTGCCAGGTTCTCGCAGATCGCCGAGCAGCCTGCGACCCTGGCGCCGGATGTCATCGCCAAGAATCGCGATGCGTGGATCGAGGCGTGGACGGAGACGGTGCTGAAGTAAGACGTAAAGCGTAAAACGTAATGGGCCTTGTCCTTTTACGTTTTACGCTTTACTCTTTATGGCTTCAAATGACAAAACGACGAAGCATCCTGGTCTTGATTCCCCTCGCCTTCCTGGGTGTCTTCTTCTTTTACCCACTGGCGGCGATCGTCGCGCGCGGACTCGCGCCCGGCGGCGTGCTCGATCTGTCGGCGTTCGGGCGGATCGCCCGCAGCCCGTTCTACCTCGACACGTTGTGGTTCACATTCTGGCAGGCGGCGCTCTCGACACTGCTGACCGTCGTCGCGGCGATGCCGGCCGCGTACGTTTTCGCGTGTTATGCCTTTCGCGGCAAGGCGTTGATCCGCGCATTGACGACGATTCCCTTCGTCCTGCCGACCGTCGTCGTCGCCGCCGCCTTCTCGGCGCTGATCGGCCCGCGCGGCTGGATCAACGAGCTGCTCAGGCGCGTGCTCAACGTCGATTACGCGCCGCTCGATCTTCAGAACACGATCTGGATCATCTTGCTGGCCCACGTGTTTTATAACTTCACCGTCGTCCTGCGCATCGTCGGCGGCTTCTGGTCGAATCTCGATCCGCAAATCGAAGCCGCCGCGCGCGTGCTCGGCGCGAGCCGTTGGCGTGCCTTCCGCGAAGTGACGTTGCCGTTGCTGCGGCCCGCGATCCTGGCTGCGTCGCTGCTGGTGTTCATCTTCGACTTCACCTCGTTCGGCGTGATCCTGATTCTGGGCGGGCCGCAGTTCAACACGCTCGAAACCGCGATCTACCGCAAGACGCAGATCACGTTCGACCTGCCGCTGGCCATCGCGCTGGCACTCGTGCAGTTGGCCTGCACCTTCGCGCTGATGTCGGTCTACACACGGCTGCAAGCGCGCGCCAGCGTGCCGCTCGATCTACGTCCGCAGCGCATGACTCAGCGGCAACCTTCGACCCGGCGCGAGAAGGCGATGATCGCTGTCATCGTCGGTTCGATGCTGGCATTGCTTCTGTGGCCGCTGTTGGCGCTGGTCGCCCGATCGCTGTTCGGCGAGTCCGGCCTGACGCTTGCCTACTATGTCGGCCTGGCGACGAATCCGCGCGGGTCGGTGTTGTTCGTGCCGCCGCTTCAGGCGATCGGCAACTCGCTGATATTCGCCGTCGGGACGATGATCATTGCGCTGGGGATCGGGATCATGGCGGCCTACGGATCGGTCGGCGACAGGAGTCGCCGACTACGGCGAATGGCGGAACCCGTGTTCATGTTACCGCTGGGGGCTTCGGCGGTGACGCTGGGGTTTGGATTTCTGATCGGCCTGCCCGGATTGCGGGCGTCTCCGATCATGCTGCCGCTGGCTCACTCGCTCGTCGCGTTTCCGTTCGTCGTGCGGACGATCACGCCTGCGCTGCGCGGCATCCGCGCCAGCCTGCGCGAGGCGGCGGCCGTGATGGGCGCGAATCCCTGGCGCGTATGGCGCGAAATCGATCTGCCGATCGTCGGGCGCGCGCTACTGGTCGGCGGCGCGTTCGCCTTCAGCGTGTCGATGGGCGAGTTCGGTGCGACGGCGATGATCGCTCGCACCGAAACGCCCACGCTACCGTATGCCATCTTTCGATACCTCAGCCAACCCGGCTCACTCAACTATGGGCAGGCTATGGCGATGAGCACGCTGCTGATGTTGGTCGTGTCGATCGGGCTGATTGCGATTGAGCGGTTTCGATTTGGAGAGGTAGGAGAGTTTTGAGTTGGAGTTGTGAGTTAGAGTCAAAGTATTCGTTGACGCACGATCGACCAGATGCTATACTCCCGTGCCACACAAGCACCCGCATGTCTCTTCTCAAAGTCCTTCACGTCAGTAAAGCGTTTTCCGGCAAGCCCGCCCTGCGCGATGTAGCGCTGCATGCCGACGCGGGCGAAATCGTGTGCCTGCTCGGCCCGTCAGGCTGCGGCAAGACGACACTGCTGCGCATCATCGCCGGCCTGGAAACGCCCGATGCGGGCACGGTGACGTTCGACGGGCGCGACCTGGCCGAAGTGCCGGCGCATCAGCGCGGCTTCGGGTTGATGTTTCAAGACTTCGCGCTGTTCCCACATAAGAATGTGTGGAACAACGTGATCTTCGGACTAAGGATGCAGAACGTGCCGATTGATCAGATCCGAAAGCAGGCAACGGAAGCATTGAGCCTGGTTGGATTGAGCGGGTTCGAGACGCGCGACGTGAACGAATTGTCCGGCGGCGAGAAGCAGCGCGTGGCGCTGGCACGCAGCCTGGCTCCCCGGCCGCGCCTGCTGATGCTCGACGAGCCGCTTGGCTCGCTCGACCGCAAGTTGCGCGAGGAGTTGATGAACGAGCTGCGCCGCATCTTGAAGAGCGCCGGGTTGACCTCGATCACCGTCACGCACGATCAGCAGGAGGCTTTCGCCATCGCCGATCGGGTGGCGATTATGAATCTGGGCCGCGTCGAGCAGACGGGAACACCACAGGAAGTCTATCGCCGTCCGGCCTCTGAATGGATCGCGCGCTTCTTCGGACTGACCAATCTATTGCGTGGCGAAGTGAAACCCGGCGCGACGATTCACACGCCGATTGGCACACTGAACGTCGATGGCATTCGACCCGTGGGTAACTCTGTGACGGTGCTGATTCGACCCGATGGAGCAGAATGGAAGGATGAAGGCGGAAGGATGAAGGATGAAAATGAGCGGACGAATCGGCTTGAAGGCGTGTTGACTGAACAATCGTTTCGGGGCGAGCACGTGCGTGCCGTCGTGCGCGTCGGCGAGATCGATCTGGCGTTCGAATTCAGCGCCGCGACCCCGCTACCGGAAACCGGTCAGACCATCCGATTGACGCTCAAGCCCAGCGCGATCTCCCTGTTGCCCAACCATGTCTGACCGCCCTACCCTAACTCCCAATCCCAGCTTCCAAACTATCACGGTGAGAAAACTCAACCTGCGGGGCGAGCCGATATACTCGTACTCCGGCAATGTGCTCAAGCGCGGCGCGGCTTTCGTGCAACTCGAAGCGCATTTTCACCGCGAGACGATGGATTTAGGTTACGCCGTGTTCGAGACGGGCGACCGCTTTGTCGAGTGGCACTTCGCCGATCGCTGGTACAATATTTTCGAAGTCCACTCTGTGCGCGATGATCACATCAAAGGCTGGTATTGTAACATCGTCAAGCCGGCGATGATTGAGGAGGGCGTCGTGTCGGCGATCGACCTGGCACTCGACGTATGGATCGGGCGGGACGGGTCGGCGCTGGTATTGGATGAGGACGAGTTCGCGACGCTCGATCTCACCGATGCAGATCGATCCAGGGCGCTGGCGGCACTGGAGGAACTCAAGACGATGGCGCGTGAGCGCCGGGAACCGTTCGACGGATCGGGAGAACTGGGCAACGAATAAGCACGGATAAACGGATATGAATCGCGCATCCGTTTATCTGTTGGGCATCCGTTGCATCGCGCCGCATTCAACCAGCACAAGGAGTGGTGAATGGCGGAGAAATTGGAAGAGGTCGTCGGCCAGTTACTGACCGAGCAGAATTTGACGCTGAGTCTGGCCGAGTCGTGCACCGGCGGCCTGATCGGGCATCGACTGACCAACGTGCCCGGCAGTTCGGATTATTTCCTGGGCGGCATCATTGCCTATGCCTACGAAGCAAAGGAGCGCTTGCTCGACGTGAAGCACAACACGCTGTACGAGCGTGGCGCGGTCAGTGCGGAGACGGCTCTCGAGATGGCGCGTGGCGCGCGCAAGGCGCTGGGGGCCGACATCGGCCTCAGTGTGACGGGCATTGCCGGGCCGGGTGGCGGGTTGCCCGGCAA
>DATBWU010000242.1:0-5677 GCA_036514635.1 Anaerolineae bacterium
TCGCGCGGGCAAGACACCCTCCACCTGGTCTCCCCGTCTTGCCGCGCCGATCAACGCATTTCTAACTCACACCCCTTGACATCCGTTCTGATTCGTATATAATCAGAATAGACGATGGGACACAGGAGGCGAGAACATGGAACTCAACTACATGACGATGACGGATGGATACGTGGGTAGCATGGGGAAAACATGGACGACCCCCACGCAGGCCGACCTGGATAAGGCCATCACGGGAGCGATGGAGATTGAAGGCAAAACCAGAGAGCAAATAGTCTCCATTCTGGAATCAGGCGGATCGGTCAAATGGTGCAAATCCCCAAATTTCTACTACGATCATTCCTACGGCGTGATTGGCCGCAAACGCTCTGCCCCGCCCGAGATGGTGCGGTGTGATTGCGGGCATGAAGTTCGTGTTGGTCAGCGCATGTCATCAGCGCATGGCACGTCCTGCCCGGATTGCTACGACAGAATGAGCAATTAACGGGGTGATGAAATGACTGGCAGGCGCGGAATGAAGGGCGAGAGCCTCGGCGGCTCTCGCCCGCGAGCGGGGCGAAAGTCGCCACAGATTGGTGACGTGATTTTGGATGCCATGCCGATGATGGCCGATGTCATCAGCGGCTACATCCGTCGCCCGCGTGAACAGCGGCGCAACGAATCTCCGCTGGCGTGGGCGCGGCAGACGCACGTCTGGCCGCGTCTCGTTGGATTGCTCGGAACGCGCAGGACGGCAACGCCCAGCGTGATTTGCAAACGCGCTGATACTCCGAGCGGGCCGTACTCCGAGCGCGTGGCATGGGTTCGGCAGATACTCGGACACAACGATTCGCTCGTGCTGAAAAGCGGGCAGGTGTTGATCGCAATTCAACACGATGGCGTGCGGGCAGCCATTACAGATGTGGCCGCCCGCTAACAACTCGTTGAAGCCGACGTGCCAAAGAACAGGGGACTTCTGAGGGATGAAATAGTCGGGCCGCACCTCGAACCCGAAGTGCGGCCCATTCAATTGGCTGCCGGCTCACCTCTGCGGAGGCGGTCGCGGCGCGTCGACTGTGTCCAGCCGGGCGGAGATGTGACCGTGCTCTGTCACGCCGTAGCCAGCCCGTCACAGCGCAAAAATCGTCGATCGCGGCTCGATGCTCGCCGCGCGGCTGACGCCGACTCGTCCCCAAGGCGGCCACGGCGCGCAGCGGCGGCCCAGGCGCGAACACGACCGCGCCCGCCGCCGACCCGCGCCGCCAGGCCTTAACCCTGCACCCAGCCGCGATACACAGCCCAGCCGTAGCCAGCAATAGCCGCGCCCGCGCCAACGCTCAGCCAGTCGGCGACCAGCAGGCCAGCGAGCGCGCCAAGAGCGCCAAGAGCCAGCGACCAGCGCAGGAGAGTTGCGTTGTCGGCAGGAGTTTGCGAATTCACATCAGATTGCCTCTTGACAGAGAGACGAACAAGACCTAATATACTTCGTATACGCGAAGGAGCAAGGCAACTTGGGCGACACCATGCTCGTATCAGAAGCCGCACGGCACTGCAAACTCACCCCCCGTCGAATCCAGCAGTTGATCGAACAAAAAGAGGATGGCCCATTCCCAGGCGCTTTCCTCGTGTCCGACGCACCAAGGCCGTACTACAGAATCCCCACCAAAGAGGTTGTAGCCTTCAAGAAAAAGAGCGACCAGCGGCCAGGCTGATCGCTCTGCGCGACCATTCAGCCCATCCGGGCTGGGCGTGTCTTTGTCGTTTGGAGCCGCAGAGACAACGCCAAGCACATTAAAAACTGAACAGTCGCTTGTGGCGGCGAGTAGATTCGAACTACCGACCAAGGGCTTATGAGTCCTTTGGTGTATCGCGCCGACGGTGAGCGCGGTGCGCCCGCTTGAGCTCGGGATCCGCAAACGTCCCATAGAAATCGTTGGTCACCTTGATGTCCGAGTGGCCCAGTATCTGAGAGAGCATCCCCAGCGAGCCATCGTTCTCAAGGAACTCCCGCGCCCCGGCATGTCGCCAGTTATGCGGATTCCAGCCTCGACCCCCCACACCGGCCCTGCGCGCGAGACGCTCTAGGACCTGGTACACACCCCAGGTCGTCAGGGGGCCGCGCTTCCCCACGAACACGAAATCGGTAGGGGAGGCGGGCCGCAGTATCTCAAGCCAGGCGCGCAGAGCGGCGACCGCCTCATCGAGCAGATACACTTTCCGGGTCTTCTCTCCCTTTTCTGTAACCAGAGCCTCGCCCGCGTCGAGGACCAGGTCGCAGACGCGCAGACCGACAACTCCACCCACCCTACACATGGTGTCATCGATGAACCTGACGAGCGCGTAGTCGCGCGGGTTCGACCGGGCCGCTTCGATGATGCGATCGCGGACATCGCAGGAAACACCCACGCGCGGACGCTTGGGCAGCCTGGGTAGTTTGAAATCGCGCGCCGGGTTCGAGTCCACAATCCCCTTGTCCGTCAGCCACGCAAAGAAGCGCCGCACGGCTCGAACGTAGCCGTGCAGCGTCCACACACTCAAGCGCCCATTCTGCGAGGCGCGCCAGCGGTTCAAGTCGTTCTCGGCGATGGTGGACACGTCAACATCGCCGAGAACGTCGAGCAGCGCGCCGAGGCGCTGGCTGTACCACTCCAGCGTCGCCGGTGAGCGCACCCCATCCATCGCCGCAAGGAACCGATCCAGCGCCTCAGACAAACGCAATTGTAGCCCCTCAAGCGTTTCGCACCGCCGCAGTCAGTGTAACCACACGCTCATCAAACCTCAGATAGAGCCGGGTAGAAACACTGTTAGAAAAAGTTAGAAAAAGTAAAAGCGGCGGCGAACTCAGAGAGTCCGCAGCCGCCACATGGCTGCACTCGAAGTAGTCCCCATCTGTTGGTGGGGCCAGGCGAGCCGGCGGGGTGCGCCCAAACACCCCACCGGCATTTCTCCAACACATTATAACCGGGAGGTCAACTATCGAGCGAACGGAAAACGACATATCTGGGGAAACGAAACCGAACAGGGGCGGGCGCGTGCTCTCCCGCCCCACCATTCACAGGAGGAAAACGCCATGACAACACACAGCAGCACGCACTTTCACGGCTGGCGCGACGGCGACGCGCACGTCAGCATGGGCAACGCAATGCTCGCGCATGTCTGCCACCACTCACCCACAGGCTTCGAGTGGGGCTACGGCGGCTCGGGTCCCGCCGATCTTGCGCTCTCGATCCTCAGCGCCGTCATCGACGAGCCGAAGACGGTCAAAATCCACAGAGGCTTTTGTGGAGCGAAGGCGTGGGCACTGCACCAGCCGTTCAAGTGGGAAGTTATCGCGGGCTTGGGCCGCGAGTGGACGCTAAGCGTGCAGCAGGTCAAGGACTGGATCGCGCTGTACGAGAAGGAACACGCCAAGCAAGCCAAAGCCGCATGAAGCCCTGCTAGCCTCACGCGGCTAACCACAGGAGGGTGGGCGCGAAAGCGCGCCTCCTCCACCGAGCAGTATAACACAGCGCGGGAGTGTGACGACGCCCAATCGCCACACTCCCCAGGTGCAACCAACTTGTTGCCAACCGGTTGCGCCTCCATTGTAGCACGACAAGTCAACGATGGAGGTTTGCGTTATGGACTACCCAGCACAAGTAAAAATGCTGGTCAAATCACTGTCCCGACCAACACCCGCCGCGCTGTCCTGTTTCGTTCTGATGGCGCTCCTTCGCAGCCATCAAGTCGAGTGGGAGGCCGACGAGCTCAGGCGTTGCACCGGCTTCAACCTCGAAGCCATCGCCGAGGCGCGCAGTGTCCTGATCGGGTACGGGTTGGCCTGTGCCAGGCCGGGTGGCCGGCGACTGCGGCTCACGGACGCGGCTGTCGCGCAACTGCAACTGTTCGAAGTGTCTCAGATCGGGAAACCCGATCCGAGCGCCCCTGTTGTTGTTGTTGATCCTCTCTTAACAGAAATCACTCTCTTGCAAGAAGACCAACAACAGCAACAGACAGTCAGATCGGGAAACCCGATCCGGCGCGACGACATGAGAGAAGTGCTCAACGCGCTGGCGGCAGCCGCCATCGGAGAACCTACGCGATCGCAATTGGCCGCCGACGCCTGGATAACCGCCGACAGAATCACTCGCACCGCCGCCGTTGCCAAGAAGACCGGTGGACGAACCGGCGTCATCGTAACCAACCTAAGAGCGCACGTTGAGCCGCCAGAGAGCGAGGCCAGCCAGGGCGATGTCGGCTACCAATGGCAGCGCTACCTTGATCGGATGCGCGACATGGAGGAAGTCAATGACTGACAAACTCGGATACATCATCAGGTCGGCAATCGCCAACCCGGGAAAGGACAAACCGCTACGGAACGGTCTGCACCTGGCCTACAAGCACGAGAACGACGAAAGCACTCTGGCCGTGTGGCGCATCGGTGTCTACCCCAGCCCAAGCGAGATCGCTACCGTCCAGCGAACCTTGCGCGACCTGGGGTACACACACCTACACGCCGAGATGCGCTCGGTGCAGCAGAGCGGACACGCACTGAGCCAGGTCGCGCACGCCTACCACATCACCTGGCCGGACGAGAAAGAGCAGAGTCTAACCACTTGACACGCTCGCCGGTCAGGGGTTCGCGTGCCTCTGGCCGGCGAGACGAAACGAGAAACGCAATGCAACGTATATACGGATACTGCCAAATCTGCAGCCGCATCGTGCGCCTGAGGCGAAGACAGGGGGGGGTGTGCTCGCCCAACACCTGACCAGGCCCGGGCGCGACGGAATTCGGGCCTGGTGCGAGAACAGCGGGAAAAGACCACAGAAAACCATCATTCAACTGTCCCTGCTCGAACCGCCTCCTCGGCCGGCCAAAAATTGGCCCGGTAAGGCGTCAAGAAGGCGTCAAGTTTTAGAGCCATGACAGAACACGGGCAAAGTGTCAGGCCGCCGCAGAAACTCACGCCCCAGGCCCTCTCGGCGATTCGGCGCGAACTCGGAGAATCCAAGGCGCGCTTCGGATTCACGCTCAAGCGCATCATCAGCCCCCGCGCACTGCGTGGATTCTCGAGGCAATACATCCACCGGCTCGAGGCGGGCGACCCGAAGACGCCGATTACTCCGGCCATCGCCCGCGCCGCGCTCGTGTTGGCCGCGATGCTCGACGGCCAGGACGAGGTACAGGCGCGAGCGCGCAAGGTGGAAGTGCTCGCGGTGAACGACATCGAGGGCGCGGTGGTGCTTGGGGAGAAGAAGTCATGTGCGCTGGCCGGCTGTCGAGTGTGGTTCGTCGGGCATCCGCAGCAGCGATACCACGCTCTAACTTGCAAGCGAGAGGCCGCGCGCCGGCGGCGAGTTGCGGAGAGGCAAAATGGACGACCAAATCGCAGTTGAGCCGTGTCAGACGTGGTACATCGCGCGGTGGCGAGACTTGAAAGCCACCGGCAGCACGGAGACGGAAGCGATCGCGCATCTGCTGCTGTCGCTCCGCGACGACGTACGTGTGGTCGCACTACAGGTCGAGCCGCTGGCGAGCGGTGGGCACTCCCATCGGCAGAAAGGAGGATGAGAGGAGCACATGATCGCTTTTGCCTTCGGGGCCGTTGGCCGTCTGCTGGTCGCGCTCGTCGAACTCGCTGCCGCCGTCGTTGGCCTGGCCGCAACGGTCGCAGCCGAGATCGCGCGCATCGCAACCGCCATGCTCCACGCGCTCGCA
>DATBWU010000243.1:0-35682 GCA_036514635.1 Anaerolineae bacterium
GAGCGCGTTCAGATAAAACGGTGCGCTCGCGGATACGGTGTCGTACAACTCCGTCCCAATGAGCGGCCCCACCACCTGCCCCATGCTCACCGCGAAGGTGTAAACACCGAACGCCGTGCCGCGCTTGTCGCCCCGGCTGAAATCGGCGACCAGCGCCTGTTCGGCCGGCGTCGCCGCCGAGAAGGCGGCTGCCTCGCCCGCCCACAGCGCCACCAACGGAACCATCGACCACAGGCCGAAGATCGGCACCAGCGCCGACAGACTCGGCAGTAGTGCGCTCGTCACGCCGCCGGTGACCAAGCCGATGGCGATCGGCAACTTACGCCCGACCCGATCCGACACCTTCCCCAGCCGCGATTGAAGAAAGCCAAAGACCAACGCCGACGGCATGTATGCCAGCGCGATGATCACAATGTCTTTCGTGAAATGATCCTGAATGTAGATCGGCAAGATCGGCTCCAGCGCCCGCAGCGCGGTCGAGGTCAAGAAGACGATGAGGGCCAGAAGAATCAACTGGCTAGAGATCGTCGAGCGACCGTCGTCCGCCGACACCTGGACACGGACATAGGTTTCGGGCAAATGGCGGTAGGCCGCCCACAGCGCCATGCCGGCCAAGAGCGTGTAGCCGACGAAGGCCACGCTCCAGCCGGCCTGATCGATCGTGAGTGTGAAGTTGAACGGGGCGAAGGCGATCCGCGTGAAAAAGAGGATAGCGACAATCACGCCATACAACCCGCCGCGTGCCAGCATCTCTTCGACCGCGCCGAACATGTTGCCGCGCCCGCCGCGCGTCGCCAGGTCAGCCGTCATCGCGTAAGCCGATAGCCAGATCATGCCGGCGGCGATGCCTTGCAGCACGCGCCCCCAGAACAACCAGTCGAACGAGTTGCCGATCGAGAAGAAAACACTGGATAACACTTGCACCAGCAGGCCGGCCAGGAAGAAGCGGCGGCGGCCATAGCGATCCAGCGCCCAGCCCGCGATCGGGCGCATGATGAGCGTCATCAACGCGTACACGCTGAATAGCTGGCCGATCTGAATCGGGTCCAGTTGCAGCACCTGCGGCCCGAAGATCGGGATAGCGAAAGTCAGCACGCCGATCGGGAACGACGAGAGAAACAGCGAGCGGCGCATGACATTCAGCGTGCGCGTGGTATCGGTCAAGGGTTCAGACATGCGTGCTCCAGATGGGCAGGGCGAGGGTTTCAAAATCACACGGGAAGGATCAGCCTCCCCGTGCGTGCCGCATTATAGTTCAGCTAAGGCATACTGCAAACTCGAAGCCTGTCCACGCTTTGTCAGAACATGAACAGCAACAGCAGGTCGTTGACGTTTGTGCCGGTTGGCCCGGTTACGATAAGACCTGCCGAGACTGTGTGCCCCGCCAGGTCTCTAAAAAAGGTGTACGAATCATTCTCTGCCAGATACTTCGCCGCGTCGATGCGCGCCGCGCGCGCCTGCGCCATGAACTCGCCGTTGACGATCGCGCCGGCCGCGCCGGTTGGGCCGTCACCGCCATCGGTCGCCAGCGCAGCGATCCACGTGTCGCGTATCCCCTCGATGCCGAAAGCCGCCGACAGCGCCAACTCCTGATTGCGCCCGCCCGTGCCCGGCCCGCGCACGGTGACCGTCGTCTCGCCGCCCGCGATCACGCACGCGGGCCGCGCCACCGGTCGATCGACGGCGTGGATCTCGCGCGCGATGGCGGCGGCGACTTTGCCGACTTCACGCGCCTCGCCCTGCAGGAAGGTCGTGAGCAGCAGCGTGTTGAAGCCCTGTGATCGGGCAAACGCCTCAGCCGCCTCGGCGGCCACGCGATTGCTGCCGACGATCACGTTCTGCACGCGCTCGAACGGCTCCGTGCTCGATGCGGGCGCGGCGCGCAGCCCGGCCTGTAGATGCGCACGGACGGACTCCGGCAGGCGATCGGCCAGATCGAATTCTTCGATCACGCGCCAGGCGTCGGCGAAGGTGGAGGGATCGAATGCAGTCGGCCCGGACGCAATCACCGAGAGATCGTCGCCGATCACGTCGCTGAGGATCAGCGCGAGCGTGCTCGCGCCGCCGCTCAGGCGCACCAGCCCGCCGCCTTTGATGCGATCCAGTCGCTTGCGCACGGCGTTGAGCTGGTGGATCGTCGCGCCGGATCGGAGCAGCACATCGGTCGTCGCCTGCAAGTCAGCGAGCGAAATGCCCTCCGCAGGCAGCGTCACCAGGGCCGAGCCGCCGCCGGAGATCGCGCATAACAACAGGTCGCGCTCGGTCGCATCGCGCAGCAAATTCTCGATCGCCCGCGCGCCGGCGACCGAGTGCTCATCCGGCACGGGATGTCCCGCCTCGATCACTTGTACGCTGCCCGGCGCTTGCCAGTCGCCCACGTGGCCGTACTTGGTGACGATCACACCTGCCGTCAGCGCCTCGTCAAGCAGATCGATCAGCGCGTCGGCCATCGCTGCGGCGGCCTTGCCGATCGACACCAGGAACACGCGGTTCGCCTGGCGCAGATCAATCGCCCGATCGGCCACCATCAGCCTGCCGCCGATACGCTGCACGCGGCGGTAGATCGCCTCGCGCGGATCGGCGGCTTTGAGCGCGGCGCGGATCGCCTCGTCGATGAGACGGCGCTGGGCAACGGGATCGCTTCGGAGTGCCTTGAGATCGATCACGATACTGACGCAATGGAGAACGAATTTGCCACCAAGACACGACCCCGCAGAAAGATGCGGGGCCAGCGACACCAAGTTTTCTTTTTACTTGGTGTCCTGGTGGTTAGCCGAATCTTTATGCATTCAACTTCTCGCGGAACTGGCGGATGTGCAGCGTGTGATCGCGCTCGTGCCACAGCGCGCGCCGCAGCATCTTGCGCGGCGACCACATCTCGCCGGCCTTCACCTCAATGCGGGCGACGCCTTCCAGTTGGGGCAGCACTTCCAACAGCCGGGCGCGCGCCATCTCCAGCCGCGCTCGCCAGTGCCCGGGTTCCTGATCGAGCGGCGGCGCGAGGTTGAGCCGATCGAGATACCACCACTCGGCGCGGCCGGTGTGGTTGAGAATCCCGCCGATCGACCACTCACCCTCGACGGGCCGGTTCAGCGTGTCGATTGAGAGACCGTCGAACGAGGCAAGCAGGTCGGCGCGCTGCCATTCGAGCCGCTGCACGGCCAGCCGAATCTCGTCCGCCGTCAGCGCAGGGACATCGGCGGCGAAGAAAGCGTTGACGATGTAGTCGGGATCGTCGGGAGTCGGCCACTCGCGCCCGACCTCGTCGACGAACACTTCAACCAACGACTCGCCGACGGGTTGGGTATTGGCATACGCTGCGCGCCAGGCGAGATAGTCGTAGATCGTCTGCGGCGCGCTGGCGAGTGCCGTGTCACGATCGTCCGCGCTGGTGTAACAGCCGAGCAGCACCGGCACGTGCGCCACCCATCGACCTTCCATTTCCTCCAGACAAATCGCGTATCGCATGGCCCTACTTTACCACGAAGTCCATGGGGTCTTCGTGCCGTGGTGGTTAGCTATCGTCGCTGATCCCACAACTGGCGGGTGAGCTGAATGTGACCGGCATGAATCGCCGTGTGCGCGAGCGCGTGCGCCAGCGCCCAGGCGACGGTGAGCTCGCGCCCGTCGTGCGGCGAGAGGCGCTTGGATTCGAGATCGGACAACGCCAGCCGTTCGAGAACCGTTCGGCTGTGCGCGAACGCTGCGTCGAGACGGGCGATCAGCGCGGCAGCGTCCAGGTCTTTCGTGTGGAACTCCGTCTCGCGCACGCGGCCCGAGGGGTCTTGCCCCGCCACGTCGCCGATCCAATAGCGCAGCGCACCCGTCGTATGCGCGGCCAGCACGGCGATCGAGTTCATGCCCGGGCCGGGCGACCAGTCGAGCGCGTCTTGCGGCAGTCCTTCGATGGCGCGCCGCAGGTCGGTGTGAAGTTCTTGCAGGCGGTCGAGGTAATCGATGAACAGCGTGTGCATCGATCCTCCTTAGTCCGGGTGAGACTTCGGAAGTCTCATCTAATCAAGCAGCAAGTGAGCGATGCGATCCGAATCAGATGACACGTAAACATCGACAAACTGCCGGTAAGCCGCGCGATCGGGGAACTGCGAAAGCACAATATCCGGCCTCGGCAAGTGACCATTCCGTAGTCCCAGATAGTCGCGGTAACTGGAATACGGCCAATCTTCGGGCCGTCCAGTCAGGCCCGCCTGCACGGGGTTGAGGTGAATGTACCGAGACAGATGCAGCAGGTACTCGTCGCGATCAATGCACCGGGCTTGAAACGCGCCCTGAAACAGCGCGCCGATACGGTGGCGGCGTTGGTTGATGGCTTTGGTGTAAGAGATGGTGAGCAACTGAAGATGGTGCGAGAGGTCGTCGTCATGCGGTTGGAGCAGCAAGTGAAAGTGGTTGGGCATCAGGCAGTAGGCGACGACGGTGCAGACTTCCGAAGTCTCGCGAAGCGCTTCGGAAGTCTTTAAGGGCGCATCCAGATACCGCTTGAGACGGCGCAGGAAAAACAGGTAGTTCTCTTCCTCAAAGAAGATGTCCTGCCGGTTGTGGCCGCGATTATAGACGTGATAGCATTCACCGGCGACTAAGGGAACTTCACGTCTGGGCATGTTTCCTCCAAACCTCGGAAGTCTTGAAGACTTCCGAGGTCTTCAATCCGACGCGCACCGCCGGCAGCAGTCCGGCCGAGGGGCGTAATCAATCAGGTGGCCCAGCCGGTCGAACTCGAAGTGGCAGCAGTCGAGCAGCGCCTCGCGCAGCATCTGCCGCCCGCGCTGCACGCGCGACTTCGCGCCGCTCAGCGACAGCCCCAGCCGCTCGGCGACTTCTTGCTGAGGCAATCCTTGCATCTCGGACAAGACCACGGCCTGGCGGTACCTGTCCGGCAAGAGGTCGACCATGTGGGTCAACGACGCGGCGATTTGCTTCGCCGCATCGCTCTCGGCAGGCTCGTCTTCAATCTCCAGCGTCTCCGGCGCGGTGACGGCCGGCCGGCGCGCGCGGTAATGATTGGCGATCGTGTTGCGCGCGATCTGGTACAGCCACGGCGCAAGTCGATCCGCGTCGCGCAGCGTGTCGATGCGCGTGTGCAGCTTGACGAAGACATCCTGCAAGATGTCATCGGCATCATCGGGATCGGAAACGCGGCTGAGGATAAACGCCCTCAGCCGCTGGCTGAATTCGTTCCAGATGTCTTCAGTCGTGCGGTTCATGACTCCGATCCACGAATCTTCACGAATTTACACTAATGTCTTCGTGAAGATTCGTGGATCAGACTTTGTGTCCCTCGACGGTGATGCTGGATATGCCATAGCCTTCGCCCTGCACCGCATCGTAATCGACCGAGGCGTTGACTTTCACCTCGACGAAGCCGGCCTCACGAACGATTTGCAGGTACTCCTCGCGATCCAGCGCACCGGCGACGCAGCCCGCCCACAATTCTACATCACGGCGCACCGACTCCGGCAACTGGCCGTGCGTCACCACGTCCGAGATCGAGAAGCGGCCACCGGGCTTAAGCACGCGATAGATTTCGGCGAACGCACGGCGCTTGTCGGGCACCAGGTTGATGACGCAGTTCGACAACACCACGTCGACGCTGTTGCTGTCTACCGGCAGCGTTTCGATGTCGCCCAGCCGGAAATCGACGTTGCGATAGCCGCCCTGCACCGCGTTGCTCCACGCGCGGGCGATCATCTCCGGCGTCATATCCACGCCGATGGCGCGCCCCGCCGGGCCGGCCGCCTTCGCCGCGAGGAACACGTCGATGCCCGCGCCGCTGCCCAGGTCGAGCACCGTATCACCGGGCCTGATGCCCGCGTACACTGTCGGCACGCCACAGCCCAGGCCGAGGTTCGCACCTTCGACCACACCTTCGACGCCCGTATAATCGACGAGCGCCGCGCTGTCATCGGAGCAACACGAACTCGTGCCGCAGCCGCAGCCGCTCGCCTGCGTGGCAACGGCCGCATAATGTTTCCGAACTTCGGTCTTGATGTCGTCCATCTCGAAACTCCTTATAGTGATCCGCGAATCTTCACGAATGAACACGAATGATTCGTGAAGATTCGCGTGGATTCGTGGATCAGCTCAGTTCTGTCCTCATCACTAGCGCGCTGGTTGGGCAGGCGCTCGTGAACTCGACCGACGTGCGCACTGCTGACGGCACTTCGGCGCGCTCGATCCGCTGAAAGCCGAAACGCGGGAAGAATTCCGCCGCGGTCTCCGTCAACAGATACACGCCGGTGACGCCGCGCTGCCGGGCGAGATCGAGCGCGGCCTGCGTGAGCCGCCGGCCCAGGCCCTGCCCGCGCAGCGACGCATCTACCGCAACCGATCGCAACAGCGCCGACGCGCCGTACATCTCAAGCGCCGCGCTGCCGACAACGCGATCGCCGTCACGCGCGACGAGCGCCGCCGCCATGTGATCAGCCAACCCGTCCTGCGGCAGGCCGCTGCGCTCGATCAGGCCCAGGATGGCCGGAAGATCATTTGAGGTTGCGGGTTCGATGAGAATAGCCACGGTCGTCCTCACCCGGATAGGTTGCGAATCTCACTAATATAGACACAGCTCGCAGGAAAAAGACGCAAATTGAGCACGGGTAAAGTATAACACGGGGCTTGTTGCATGATACGTGCTTATTTAGCCACAGAGACACACAGGCACGGAGATAGCGAAAACTCCGTGTTCTCTGTGCCCCCGTGGTTTTCTCATCGAGTCAGGGCTATTTGAATCTTGCCGTCTGCATGAAGCACGTCGAGGCCGGGATCGAGGGCCGGGCGAATCTCGACCTGCGTAGCGCGGGTGATGCTCACGAGGTCGGCCTCGGCTTCGCGCAGGCGCGCAGCCAGCCCGATTTCCCCACTCGCGAGTTGCAGCCGCTTGAGTGGCGTGCCCAGCGGCAGGTTATGCTCGCTCTTGTACCGGCGGGCAGCCGTCGCCACCTCCACCAGCACCTGGCCGACCGTTTCCGCCTGCTCGTCGATCAGGCTTTCGTCCACATCGGGCCAGCGCGAGACGTGAATCGACCGAGCGCCTTCGGTCGGCGCGAAGAGTCCCGCGTAAATCTCTTCGGTGACGTGCGGCAAAAACGGCGCGAACAACTTGAGCGTCGTCAGCAGAGCGCGATACAGTGCGTAGCGCGCGCCATCGTGCAACGGGTGAGCGGCATCGTAGAGGCGCCGCTTCGACATTTCCAGGTAGTTATCAGCCAGGTCTTTCCAGAAGTAGTTCTCGATTTCGCTCTTGGCCGTGGCGTAGTCGTAACTGCGGAACAGCCGCGTCACCTGCTGGATCAACTGCTGCGTCCGAGACAGGATCCAGCGGTCGGCGGGCGATAGCGCGGGAAGCGCTGCGGGCAGTCGATACCCGTCGAGAAACCGCTCGCCGAAACGCGCGACGTTCCACAGTTTCGTCACCAGCTTCGCGCCGGCCTGAACCTTCTCCTCGCTGATCACCGAGTCCTTGCCAAAGCCGGTGCTCGACGACCAGTATCGAACCGCGTCGGCAGAGTAGCGCTCGATCATGTCCATCGGCGACATCGGCCCGCCGCCACGACTCTTGCTGATCTTGCCCATGCCCTCGCCGGCGATGCCCCAACCCGAGATCGCCACTTCTTTCCAGGGCAGAACGCCGAAATGGAAGTGTGATTTCGCGATAGTGTAAAAGGCCCATGTGCGGATGATCTCGTGCGCCTGCGGTCGCAGCGAGAAAGGGAACACTTTGGCATACAGGTCTTCGTCGACCAGCCAGCGCCCGACGATCTGCGGCGTCAGCCCGGACGTCGCCCAGGTATCCATCACGTCTTGCTCCGGCACGAACGCCGTGCTGCCGCACGCGCATGGGCGCGGCGGCTGCTGATCGAGCGGATCGACGGGCAATTGCGATTCGTCGGCCAGCATCACTTCGCCGCACTGCGCGCAATACCACAGCGGAAACGGCACGCCGAAGTATCGCTGGCGCGAGATGCACCAGTCCCAGCGCAGGTTCTCCACCCACTCGCGATAACGGTTGTGCATGTGGGGCGGATGCCAGGCGACCTTCTCGCCCGCTTCGAGCAGCTCGCGCTTGAAGTCGAGCACGCGCACGAACCACTGCAGCGTCACGATGTATTCGACCGGCGTGTCGCAGCGCTCGTGCACGCGCACCGATTGCGCGATCGGCTGCCGGGCGAGCAGCAGGCCCTGCGCAGCCAACACTTCGACGACGCGGCGTCGCGCCTCGATCACCGTCAGCTCGGCGAGGCTTGCCCTGAGCGAAGTCGAAGGGTCGCCCGCCGCCTCGGTCAATCGCCCGTCGCGGCCGATGACGATCTTGAGCGGCAGGTGATGTGCGCGCCACCACTCGATGTCGATCGTGTCGCCGAAGGTGCAGCACATCACGACGCCCGTGCCCTTCTCCGGATCGGCGGACTCGTCCTCCAGCACCGGAACCGGCTGCCCGAACAGCGGCACGCTCAACCGCCGTCCCACGACTTTGCGAAAACGCTCATCGTTCGGATGGACGAAGGCAGCCACGCACGCAGGCAGCAGTTCGGGTCGGGTCGTGGCGATCGGCACTGTCTCACCATCTTCCAGCCGAAACGCCAGCGTGAAGAACTCGCTCTCGCGATCCAGATCGTTCAACTCGGCCTGAGCGATCGCCGTGCGGCACTCCGGGCACCAGATCGACGGCGCTTCTTGCCGGTAGGCCAACCCTTTGCGATACAGGTCGATGAACGACAGTTGCGACGTGCGCCGCGCGAGATCGTCGATCGTGCGGTAGGTATAACGCCAGTCGATCGACAATCCCAGCCGCTGCCACAACGCCTGATAATCCTGCTCGGCTGCCTCGCTCACCTCCAGGCATTTCGCGATGAAGGCGCGCCGCCCGACCTGCGCGGCGGTGATGCCGAGTCGCTTCTCGACCAGGCGCTCGGTGGGCAAGCCGTTGTCGTCGTAGCCCATCGGGTAAAACACGTTGTAGCCGTTCATGCGCCAGAAGCGCGCCATGAAGTCGGTGTGGCTGTACGAGTAGACATGCCCCAGGTGCAGGAGACCCGACACCGTCGGCGGCGGTGTGTCGATCGAGTAGACGGGTCGAGCGTCCGTGCGCGAGAAATGATAGATGCCGGCCTCCTGCCAGAAATCGCGCAGGCGCGGCTCGGCTTCGCGTGGATTGTAGTGCTTGGAGAGTGGCATGCCTTCCTCCTTCGACCTCACCCCATCCCCCAACCCCTTCCCCTCTCCCAAAGTGGGAGAGGGGAAGGGGGCCAGGGGGTTAGGGTG
Source organism: Anaerolineae bacterium (assembly GCA_036514635.1). Classification (GTDB taxonomy): domain Bacteria; phylum Chloroflexota; class Anaerolineae; order Fen-1058; family Fen-1058; genus DASSFZ01. Next base: position 9,277 of record DATBWU010000243.1, read on the forward strand.
AGGTAAAACAAAACACCCTTCCGTCCACGAGGACGAAAGGGCGCACCTTTCGCGGTACCACCTCATTTCGCCGAGCATCGCGGCTCGGCGCACTTGCCCCCGACCGACATCGGGGTTACGCGGTAACGGGCTTACCCGTGCCGGTCTACTTTCCGCGTGCGGATTTCTTCGGCAGTCGATCCGGGCGACGTTCAGTGGCAGGTTGCTGCGGAGGCTTTCAGCCAATGGCCTCTCTTCTCTACCAGCGCACCGGCCGCCTACTCCTCCCGGACGGAGATGTGATCGATTGTTGCCAGCATTATATCCGGCTGCGCGCGGGTGTCAACCGGGCTGCGGCCAAGCACAGGGCTTTTCCATTTTTGTCGCCCGGAGTCGCCCGGAGTTCAAACTCCGGGCTGAAGGCGTGGAAATCGGCTGAAGCCGATTGACCGGCAGCCCGGTTGACCAGGCTCCACGCTTTCAGCCGGACGGTTCACCGTCCGGCGTTCCCGGTCGCGGCGCAGCGCCTGACTTTGGAAAGGCCCTGCGGCCAGGCACCGGATGCTGCGCGCAACGGGCATCCGTTTATTCGTTACCCATCCGTTGCCTCGCGCCTCTACGGGAACAAGGCCGCGCTCAGCAGGCCGACCACCGCCCCGCCCAGCACCAACCAAGTCGAGTTGACTTTGAATCGGAGCAACAGCACAGCAGCGGCCAGCCCCAGCACGAGGGTCAACCCATCGACGAACGCGGCCTGCGCCAATTGAATGGTCACGGCGGCCATCAAGCCCAATGATGTGACGTTCACGCCGTCGAGCAGGCCACTCGCCCAGGGCGAATGTCGCAGGCGTGGAATGATGGGATTGCTGATCGCGACGAAGACGAACGACGGCAAGAAGATGCCGATCGTCGCCAGCAGCGCGCCGGGCACGCCGCCGAGGATGTAGCCGATGAACGTCGCCGTCGTGAAGACCGGGCCGGGCGTCACCTGCCCGATGGCGACTGCGTCGATCAACTGTTGATCCGTCAGCCAGCCCAATCGAACGACGAAGTCGGCGCGCAGAAAGGCGAGCAGCACGTAGCCACTGCCGTACAACACCGAGCCGATCTTGAGGAAGGTGAGGAACAGCGTCGAGAGGCTGAATGGCACGGCAGCCGACGCAAGCGCCGGCAGGCCGAACCCCGCAAGTGGCACGAGCGTTCCACGAAAGCCCAATCGCCTGAGTCGGGCCGCGTTTTGAATCAGCATGACGACCAGGCCGCCCGCAAGAAGCAGCGCGATCTCGTTGAGGCCGAGGAAGTACAGCGCCAGCACGGCCAGCCCGACCGTCGCCGTAAGCGGGCCTTTGACCGCCTTTTGCCCCAATCCCCAGAGCGCCTGCGCGATGATGGCGATGATGACAGGCTTGACGCCGTACAACAACCAGCCCGCTTGGGCTGTCCTGCCGAACTGAGCGTACGCCCAGGCCAACGCCATCACGATCAGCATCGCCGGCAAGATGAAACACGCGCCGCCGGCGATCAACCCGGGCCAGCCCGCGCGCACAAAACCGATATGGATCGCCATCTCGGTCGAGTTCGGGCCGGGGATCAGGTTCGTTGCGCCGAGCAGATCGAGAAAATGCTGATCGTCGATCCACTTGCGGCGTGTCACCACCTCGTCGCGCATCATCGCGACGTGCGCGGCCGGGCCGCCGAAGGCCGTCAGGCCGAGCTTGAGGAAGAGCCGGGCGACTTCGGCCAGGGGAGACATCACACGTTGGGGAACTTGCCCGCCGCATCTCGCACGACCGGCCCGTGCCCGACACACACAATCCGCGCGCCGAGCGCAGCCTGCTTGAGGGCAGATGCTCTGGCCTTGCCCTCGTCCCACGTATTGTATCCGCGCGACACGCGCAGCCCGCCTTTCCCCGACACCATCGAGTCGCCGCCGAAGAGCACGCCCGAGGACGGCAAGAACAATGAGAGATGGCCCGGCGTGTGTCCCGGCGTCTCGACGACGCGCAGCCCGCCCAGCACGGGAAGCGTTTGCCCTTCGGCGAGGATCTCATCGACCTGCGCCGGCTTCGCCTTGAACACCGGCGCAACCAGCTTCATCAGCATCTTGAGTACGCCGCGCGTCTTCAACTCGCGCGCCGAGCGGCCCGCCGCGATGGCGCCCGCCTCGACGCGCGACGCATACACGCGCGCGCCTGTAACTGCCTGGAGCGCCGCCAGGCTGCCGACGTGATCGCCGTCGGCGTGCGTGATCACGATCCGCTTCAGATCCTCCGGCTTGCGCCCGATCCCCGTGATGGTCTTCAGGATCCGCTGATCGTTGCCGGGCAGCCCCGTATCGATCAGCGTAAGCCCATCGCCGTCGACGATCAGATAGCAGTTGACGATCGGGCTGGGAATGACGTGGACGCCGGTGATGATTTCCATTCGGCGATTATATCAGTTCGCAGCAGCGCCGTTCCAAACCGCCGCCTAACCTTGTTGAGCGCGAATGTGCCTGCCGTCACCTTGTCGCTGCCTATGTTCTGTGCTAAACTCAGCCCGGTACGCTCGACTAATCCGCGGATCAGCCGGCCGCGTCGTGCTTGAGATCACCTGCGAAATCACTCCCCGTTGCTATCGATGCTAAGTACCGACATGAATTCACGCCGTCGATCACAACCGCGATTGCTACGAGAGAGTCCCCTGACACTGGCATTGGGCGGCGCGGCGATCGTTCTTCTCATCCTGAATTGGTCTACGCCGAGCCAGCCTACCCCCTGGCTCTTCGCGCTGGGCTGGGCGGTGATGTACGCCACGGCCCGATTTCTCAGCACTTCCTTCCTGGGCGGCGACTTCAGCTTCGATCACGTCCTGCTGTCGGCGGCTTTTCTCTCGCTCGGCCTTCCGGTCGCCGTGGGCATCGGTGTGGCCGGCATTCTGCTGGATCAAATCGGGCGTCTCGTCGTGCGCGCCCAGTTTCGGCTGAGACCCCAGAGCGCGAAGAGCATTTTCGGCGCGCTGGGTCGCGCCCTGGCGCAGACTGGCTTTTGCCTGGGCGTGGGCGCTTGGGTGTTTCACCTGGCCGGCGGGGAAGCCCCGCTGACCGACGCCGGCATCCTTAACCTTCCTGCACTGGTCGCGCTGTTCCTCGCCTACGGCCTGGCGGCTATCTTCCTCCGCGTGTTGAACGCCTACACGACCGAACACCCGGCGCGGACCCGATGGCTGGAAAAGATTCTCCAGGGTGTGGTGCTCGACCTGGTGCCGCTGGTGCTCTCGCCGCTGCTGGCCGTAATGTACCTGCGCGTCAGCGCGCTGCTGTTCGCCGAGATGGCCGCCGGCATGGTCTTCGTCATGCTGCTCGTGCGCCGGGTCAACGTCATCGAGACTGCGCTGCAACAGCGCACGCGCGAGCGCGCGTCGGTCAGCGCCATCGGCCAGGCCATCGTCAGCAGTCTCGACCTGCCGGAGCTGCTGGAAGCCATCCATCAGCAAATCGGCCCGCTGATGGATGCGCGCAACTTCTACGTCGCGCTGTACAACGAAGATTACGACGAGCTGTCCTTCCCGCTGGTGTACGAGGACGGCCAGTTGGTGCGCTATCGCAGCCGCAGCGCCAGTAACGGTCTGACCGAGTACGTCCTGCGCACACGGACACCGCTGTTCATCCCGTCCGATGTGGCCGGCACGATCCGGCGACTCAACCTCGATCCGCTGCCCGGTAGAATCGCGCGGTGCTGGCTGGGTGTGCCGATCACGATCGGCGACCGGGCGCTGGGCGTGATCGCCGTTCAGAGTCACGATCAGTCCGGCGCGTACAACACCGACGATCTCGAATTACTCTCGACGATCGCGTCGCAGACCGCCATCGCCATCGAAAACGCGCAGTTGTACGCCTCCACGCGGCGGCGCGCCGCCGAGCTCGCCATTCTCAACTCGGTGTCCACCGCCGTCGGTTCCTTGCTGAACCTCGATCAGGTGATGGAAGCCATCGTGAGCTCGGTCGGCCCGGTGATCGGCTGCCAGAAAGCGGCGATCCTGCTGGCCCAGGAAGGCGGGCGCATTTTCGCACCGACGGCCTCGCGCGGCCTGAGCCGCGACTTCCTCGGCCAGATGTCGGCGATGATGCGCGCCGCGCGCGGCGAAACGTCGGCGTCCAGCATCGAGCGCCAGCCGCTGATCGTCAACGACGTGCGCTCGGACCCGCGCTTCGAGAACTTCCACGATCCGATCGAGACCGAAGACATCCGCGCCTTCGCCGACATGCCGCTTCAGGCGCGCGATCACATCATCGGCACGCTGGCCGTGTTCTACACCGAGGCGCACCGCTTCACCCTGGCCGAGCTGGATCTGCTGACCACGTTCGCCAACCAGGCCGCCGTCGCCGTCGCCAACGCCTCGCTGTTTGCCCAGACCGACCGGGCGCTGGCTCGCCGCATCGAAGAGTTGGCCGCGCTGGAAGAAATCGGGCGCGAACTGACCAGCACGCTCGACTTCAACCGGGTCATCGAGCGCGTGCTGGACGCGGCCATCGAGTTCGCCGGGTCCTCGCGCGGCCTGGTGGCGCTGTACGACAGCGACCGGCGCAGACTTCGGCTGACGGCGACGCGCGGGCATTCACCCGACGTGCTCGGCGACGGCCGCGCCGAGCAATGGCTGGCCGGGCATGCCTTCATTGCCGATGCCTTTCGGAACGGCTCGACGATCTCGATCGATGATGTCCTGGATGATCCAAACTATCAGGCGCTCGACCCGTCGATCCGATCGCTGCTGATCGTCCCGATCCGGCGCGAGGGCCAATCGCTGGGCGTGATCCAACTCGCCAGCGATCGGCGCGCGGCCTTCAGTCAGGACGTGGCCTCTTTCGTCGGCCAGTTGGCGACGCAGGCCGCCATCGCCATCCACAACGCGCAGTTGTACCAGCAGACCCAGAACCGCCTGCGCGAAATGTCGATCCTGTTCGAGCTCAGCCGCGAAGTCACGTCGCTGCTCGACCTGCCCGAACTGGGCCGTCAATTGACGACCCAACTGGCGCGGGCGCTGGGCACGACGCACTGCACGCTGGAGCTGGTGCGGCCGAACGCGGGCGCGCTCGAATGGATCGCCCAATACACCGCCCCCGGCTCCGACCCGATCCATCTGCCTTCGGCGTTCGGCGGCGATCTGCGCCCGCTGAACGCCGACGTGTTACAACACAGCCGCCAGCCCGTGATCGTCGACGCCAACACCGCCGTCCAGGTCGAATTCCTGCGCGCGCAAAAACTGCACGCGCTGCTCGGCCTGCCGTTGATCGCCGGCAACCAGATGATCGGGCGGGTGATCTGGATGCACAGCCTGCCGCGCGCCGCATTCAGCGCCGACGAGATTCGCTTTGCCCAGACCCTGGCGAACCAGGCCGGCATCGCATTGGAGAACGCGCGGCTGTTCAACGAACGCGCGCGCCGCGTCAACGACCTGGCGCAGTTGTACCAGGCCAGCCTGGCGCTGGCCTCCAGCATCGAGTTTGACGAGGCGCTCAACCGCATCGCCGCCATCGCGCGCGAGATCACCGGCTCGGACGCGGTGATGGTCTATCTGTACGACGTGCGCACCGATCGGATTGTGGAAGGTCAGCACGTGGCCGGATCGGAGCGATTGTTCGATGTGTCCACCATCCGGCCACAGGGCATGACGCGCCGGGTGATCACCACGCGCCAGCCGGCGATGGTCAATGACACGCTGCTCGACCCGGACACGAATCCGCGCGTGCTGGAAGCCGGCATTCGATCCGTAATCGCCATGCCGATTTTGCGCAAGAACGAGGTGCTGGGCGTGCTGTACGTCAACAGCCGGACGCCCGACCACTACACTGCCGACAGCCTCCAGTTGATCCAACTCCTGGCGAACGAGGCCGCGGTCGCCATCGAGAACACGCAGTTGTTCAGCGGCATCTCTGAAACGCGCGACCGGCTGGCGGCCACCCTCAACTCGTCGCGCGACGGCCTGCTGATGTTCGACGTGTCCGGGCGTGTCGTCGTCGCTAACCCGATGCTCGAACAAATGTGGGGCATCCCGCGCTCGGCGCTGGAAGGCCGGCGATTGTCAGACCTGATCGATGCGCGCGACATCGATCTGTCGGCGCGCCTGGGTTATACGCCGGCGGCGCTGCACGCGCTGCTGCAGCGCGTCATGCGCGGTGAATCCGTCGAGTGGGCCAGAGACATCTTCACACTGCCCAGCCCGCGCGAGCGATCGATCGAGCGCACCAGTATGCCGGTGCTGGATGAGCGCGGCCGGCGGGTCGGCTGGATGCTGGTCTTGCGCGACGTGACCGAGGAGCGCGAGCTGCAGGCGATGCGCGAAGACCTGGGCAACATGATCGTTCACGATCTGCGCAGCCCGCTCGTCGCCATTCTCGACTCGTACCAGTTGCTCCTGGAATCGATGCCGCCCGACATGCACATCGGCATGGCCGGGCAGGCGCTCGAAGTGGGCCAGCGCAGCACACGCAAGCTGCTCGACCTGGTGAACTCGCTGCTGGACATCAGCCGCTTCGAGCACGGCCAGATGCCTATCGATACCCAGTTCGCCGCGCTGCGCCCGCTGGTCAATCACGCCGCCGAGCAGTTGGCCCCGTCACTCACCGATCGGGACATCCAGATCGAGAACTACACCCCGGACGCACTGCCCCTGGTGAAGGTGGACGAGGATCAGATCACGCGTGTGCTGATCAACCTAATCGACAACGCCATCAAGTTCAGCCCGACGGGCGGCACGGTGACGATCTCGGCGCGCGTGCTGGAAAACGGAGCCGCCGGGCTGTCACACGCTGTGGTCTGCTCGGTGCGCGATGAAGGGCCGGGTATCCCGGCCGAGCACCGCGAGCATATCTTCGAGCGCTTCGTCAGGCTGAGCGACCGGATCGAGCGGCGGCGCGGCACCGGCCTGGGCCTGGCCTTCTGCAAGATGGCGATCGAGGCCCACGGCGGCCGGATCTGGGTCGAAGACCCGCCCAGCGGAGCCGGCAGCCAGTTCTCCTTCACCCTGCCGGTGGCCGAGCTCGTACTTACGCCAATGTGAACGCACGCGATACTCGCCCCGACCAGTTGCAGGACACGCGCAACATCTTCGCCTTCGCGGCGCTACTGGCTGTTGCTTTTGCCGGGATCGGCGTAGTGGGCGACACGCTCGCCGTCGTCGCTTACTCCTTCCTGCCGGCGACAGTGTGCGGGCTGGTCGGCGTGCTCCTGGCACTGGCCGGATTCTTCCTGGCTCCGCGCATTCACAATCTTCCGGCGCTCAGCGCGATGATCCTCGTCGCCCTGGTCATCGATGCGACCCTGGCGATCCACTTCGCGGGCGGGCCGCAGTCGTTCCTCACCGCGCTGTACATCGGCATCACCGTAGGCGCGGCATTCCTCATTGGGCGAGGGGGCGCGCTGGGCATCGCCCTCTTCTCTGCGGCGTGCTTCAGCCTCCTGACCCTGCTGCACTTCACCGGGGTGCTCCCCGTGTATCCCATCTGGTCGGCGACGCTGGACATGACCGATCGCAGCGTGGTGCTGGGTGGCCTGATCTTCAGCATGATCGTGCCAACGTTCGTGGTAGCCTACGTCAGCGGCACATTGGCGGAGCGGCTGGCGCGGCGCACCGCCGAGCAGGCTACGCTGGCGCAGATCGAGCGCGACATCGCCAGCAGCCTCGATCCGGACCAGGTGATCCAAACCGTCTTGCGGCGGGCGATCGACAATACGACTAGCGATCGCGGCGCGATCTATCTGTACGACGCGCAAGAGCGGCGCGTGATCGATGCGGCCTCGATCGGTCTGCCGAAGTTCATCGACGAATTGAATTCGGATCGGGCAGGCCCGCGCGGTATCGTCGGCCGGGTTCTGCGCGCCGGCCACAGCGCGCGCGTCGGCGATGTGACCCGCGATCGCGATTACATCGAAGGCTCGTCCGATACGCGATCGGAGTTGTGTGTGCCGATCGTGCGCGACGATCGCGTCGAAGGCGTGATCAACCTGGAGAGCACCCGGCCGAACGCTTACACCGGGGCGCACCAGGCGTTTGTCGAGCAGTTGGCGCAGCACGCGGCGATTGCCTTGTCGAACGCGCGGCTCTACGCCCAGACTGAGCGCAACCTGTACGAAGTGGCCCGGGCCAATCTGGAAATCCACGCGCTGCAAGAAAGCATGGCCGCCATTCAATCGGCGCTGGAACTGGATGACGTGCTGCCACGCATTTGCGATGCCGTCGTCACATTGGGATACGAGCTGGCGCTCGTCGCCACGGCGGAGCGGGACGGCCAACAGTTGGCCGTGCGCGCCATCGCCACCGCCGACGCTCACATCGTCACCGGGATTGAAGCGACGCTGGGCTTCCGGCTGATCGACATCCGCACCAAGCTGAACCGCCCCCGCAACATCGGCGTGCGCGCGCTGTCCGAGCGGCGTGTGCTGGTGAGCGGCAACACCGCCGACTTTCTGTATCCCTTCGGCGCGCACAGCCCGCGCAGCCAGGCCCTGTCGAACGTCGGCATGAACATCGGCGCGGCGATCCCGCTGATCGTGCGTGACAGGCCGTTAGGTGTGTTGTATGCCTTCAGCCGCAAAGCCGATCTGACCGAGGCGGAATTGTCTTCGCTCCGGACATTCGGCGCGCAGGCGGCCCTCGCCGTAGACAAGGCGAATCTCTTCGAGGAAGCGCGCACCGTCCGCGATCGCTTGCAGGCTGTGCTGGACGCCACGCACGATGGGCTGATCGTCTACGATGTGCATACGCGCATGGTGCTGACGAATCGCGCCGCCGAGCACCTGCTGGACGTGTCGCTCTCGCCGCACCTGGGCAAACCGATGGCCATGGTGCTCGATCGCAGCGGCCTGATCGATCGACTGTATCCCGGCATTGACGCCTCGGAGCGGCGAGCGGCGATCGACACCGAAGCGAACGTGATGTCCACCGGGCTGCGCGACGGCTCCAGCGAAGTCGCGCGGCGCTTGATCACCCTGCCCGGCGCAGAGCCGCGCTACGTCGAGGAGTTCAACATGCGCGTGGACGACGAGCACGGCCTTTTGATCGGCCGGCTGGTGGTCTTGCACAATGTCACCGATCAAAGACGGCTGGAGGCCGACCGCGACGCCTTCACGCAAATGCTCGTCCACGATCTGCGCAGCCCGCTCAGCTCGATCATCAGCGGCATGCAGCTGCTCGAACTGGGTATTCAGGAGGGCGACTCCGGCGACCTGTTGCTGAGGAGCGTGCGCATCGCGCTGGCCAGCGCCAACAAACTGCTAGGGCTGATCAGTTCCCTGCTCGACATGCAGAAACTGGAGACGGGGCAACTCGAACTGAAACTCCAGCCGCTGGCCCCGGCGTCACTGATTCGCGACGGGCTCGAAACACTGCGCCCGCTGGCGGAAATGTCGGGCATCACGCTGGATATCGACAGTGACTACGACATGCCTGCCGCGCAAGGCGACGCGGAGCACATCCGCCGCGTCCTGATCAACCTGGTGGACAACGCGCTCAAGTTTGCCGGCGTGGGCGGCAGCGTGCGCGTCTCCGCTGCGCCGGACGGCGATTTCGTGCGTTTCTCGGTCGTCGACAATGGGCCGGGCATTCCCGCCGAGTATCGCGAGCGCATCTTCGCGCGCTACGTGCAAGTGCCGGGGAGCAGTGGCCGTCGGCGCGGGACTGGCCTCGGGCTGACTTACTGCAAGATGATCATCGAGATGCACGGCGGCCGGATCTGGGTGGAAGACGCGCCGGTACGCGGCAGCAAATTCCTCTTCACCCTGCCCGTGGTACACGGCGGATAGTGTTGCTCGACGCGGGAACCATCTGCGGTTTTGCTCACCGACCGCGTCCTCGCGGTCGATCAGGATAGACGCCCGCGTGGACGCGGGCTTTGAGCAGCAAAAGTGCAACTTGTGACCGCGCGCAGTATACGAAGTCGTCGCCCGGAGTCGTCGCCCGGAGTTCAAACTCCGGGCTGAAGGTGTGGAAATCGGCTGAAGCCGATTGGCCGACAGCCCGGTTGACCGGGCTTCCACGTTTTCAGCCGGACGGTTCACCGTCCGGCGTTGCATCGTCCGCATCCTCGCGGACGGCCCGCGAGACGCGGGCCTGGAGCACTTGTGTGCAGTTCAGTGTGCACGCAAATGTTGTCAGGCAAAACTTGCTCCGCCGCAGTTGCACTGCGGCAGGAGCCTGTCAGCAGTGCAACTGCTGACAAGCCTTGCGTGCACACCAGTTCAAACCCCGGTTGACAGACAAATGAATCGTCGTTATAATCGAGTGCGGTTCTAGGTTATCGGTTATTTGGAAAAGTGGGCGTTCCCCACTTTTCTGTTTGAATGCGATTGCCGCAGTTCCGGCCGGAATCACGCCGGGCACAACACATGCGGTGCAGTGTTCCCGTTGAATATCGCCAAGGAGGTTCGGCGAGCTTATGAAGAGCGAGTTTCTGTTAGCCTTTAATCAAATCTGCAGCGAGCGCAACCTGCCCAAAGAGGTTGTGCTGGAGGCGCTGGCGAACGCACTGGTGTCGGCGTATCGCAAGAACGCCAACGCTTCGTCGGCGCAGACCATCACCGCCGAGGTCGACAGCGACACCGGCCTGGCGCGCATCTTCGCCGAGAAGGAAGTTGTCGACGCCGTCCACGACGCACGCACCGAGGTCGCCCTGGCCGAGGCGCGCAAGTTCGTCAAAGAAGCCAACCTCGGCGACATGGTGATGGTCGATTCGACGCCGGGAGACTTCGGACGTATCGCGGCGCAGACGGCCAAGCAGGTGATCTTGCAGCGCATCCGCGAGGCCGAGCGCGAGGCGCAGTACGCGATCTACGCCGAGCGCGAAGGCGAGATCATCAACGGCACCGTGCAGAGCATCGCCCAGCAGGGCGTCACGCTGAACCTGGGCCGCACCGAAGCGCTGCTGCCCAACAACCAGAAAGTGCCCGGCGAGCGCTACCAACTGCACCAGCGCATTCGCGCCTACGTGCTGGAAGTGCGCAAGACCAATCGTGGCCCGCAGATCATCGTCAGCCGCAACCACAAGAACATGCTGCGCCGCCTGCTCGAGCTGGAAGTGCCGGAGATTTACAACGGCACGGTCGAGATCAAAAGCATCGCCCGCGAAGCCGGCGCGCGCTCGAAGGTGGCTGTGGCCGCCATGCAGGCCGGCGTCGATCCGGTGGGATCGTGCGTAGGCATGCGCGGCGTGCGCATCCAATCGATCGTCAACGAACTGGGCGGCGAGAAGATCGACGTGATCGAATGGAGCGCCGACCCGGCCATCTACATCGCCAAGGCGCTCTCGCCCGCGCGCGTGCTGACCGTCCAGATCGACGAGGACCCGAAGGAAGGCAAGACCGCGGTCGTCGTCGTGCCCGACGATCAACTTTCACTGGCGATCGGGCGCGAGGGCCAGAATGCGCGGCTGGCCGCCAAACTCACCGGCTGGCGCATCGACATCATCGGCGTGACCGAGGCGCTACGCGACGCGCTGAAGAAGATCGAAGAAGACCCCTCGCTACTCGACGCGATGGGCAGCGCGCGTGACGTGGTCCCGACGGCACAGGCGGTGCTGCAGCGCCATACCGAGCAACCCCTGCCGTGGAATGGCGAGGAACTCGCACTCATCCGCCAGACCATCGACGGCGTGCAAGGCATACTGCGTGAGCGTCGCCGCGAGGAGCGAGAGCGCGCCCGCGCCGAGGCGAAGGCCGCCGAGCGCGCCCGCGCCGAGGCCGCCGTGAGCGACATGGGCCGCCAGGATCAGATCGAAGCGTACCGCGCGCGCATCCCGGCTGCGGCTTACGACGCGCCATTATCCGCTCTGGAGCTGAGCACGCGCGTGATGAAGCATCTGGAGAAGACCGACCTCGCCAACGTCGGCCAGATTCACGAGCGGCTGGCGCAGGGCGACGAAGCGATGCTGGCCATTGAAGGCATCGGCCCCAAAGCGCTGTCCGAGATCAAGCAGGCCATCGAGGCCAGAGGGTTTGGCCTCTTGCCGGTGATGGAGCCTGCCGTCGCAGCGGCTCAACCTGAAGCGGTGGCTGAAGCCGCTGCCCCGGCAGCCGGGGCGGTGGAAGTGAGCGCGCCGGTCGAGGCGGCCGCACCAGCCGAGGCGGCGCCCACCGAGGCAGTCGAAGCCGAAGTGAAGGCTCCGGCGATCGAGATTGTCGGGATACCGCCGACGACGGTCGCGGAGTACGCCGAGGAAGAAGAGGAAGAAGTGGAGTCAGGCCCCGCGGGCAAGAAGAAGAAAGACAAGAAGAAGGGCAAGCGCAAGGATCGCACACTGGTGTACGACGAACAGCTGGGCGAGGTGATTGCGATCAAGGGTCGCAAGCGAGACACAGGCGACTGGGGCGGAGAGGGAGTCTAGAAAGCGGTCAACGCCACGCCGGGCGCGGCGTTCGGATTCGCGTCAATCGAGCAACGATTTCAGGATCAGGAACATCCGCTTCGAGGCGGAAGAGCACACATTCGATTCATGTCTGGCAAGCACATTCCTCAGCGCACCTGTGTGGGCTGCGGCGAGGTGCAGGGCAAGCGCCAACTGATACGCATCGTCCGCGCGCCGGACGGGCGAGTCCGCATCGACCCAACCGGTAAGGCGAATGGGCGCGGCGCGTATATCCACGAGCGGCGCGCGTGTTGGGAGCAGGCCCTGCGGGGTCGCTTGAGCCACGCGCTCCGCATCGAGCGCCTGCACGATGACGACCGCGCCGCACTCGAGCGCCACACGGCTGAACTGCCCGACGAGTCACGCGAGGTCGCCGTATGAACCGATAGCGGGCCGCCGGAGTGCCAGGCCAGCACAACAGGGAGGCACACATGAGTACGAACGGCAAGAAGATAGTGGAAGTACCGAGTGTCCTCACGGTCAGGGACCTGGCCAATCTGGTGAAGATCAGCCCGATTAACGTTATCAAAGAGCTGATGAACAATGGCATCATGGCGAACATCAATCAGCAACTGGATTACGACACGGCCGCCATTGTTCTGACCGAACTCGGCTTCGAGCCGCGCGAAGAGCATCCCGCTCAGGCCGAAGCCGATACCGCTGCCGCACCCGCCACGCTCTGGCAGCGGCTGTACGCCAGCGAAGACCCCAAGAAACTGAAACCCCGACCGCCAGTCGTCACCGTGATGGGCCACGTCGATCACGGCAAGACCTCGCTGCTCGACGCCATCCGCCACACCGACGTGGCGGCCGGCGAAGCCGGCGGAATCACGCAGCGCATCGGCGCGTACCAGGTGGAGCACAACGGGCGCAAGATCACCTTCCTCGACACGCCCGGCCACGAGGCTTTCACCGCGATGCGCGCGCGCGGCGCGCAAGCCACCGACCTGGCGATCCTGGTCGTCGCCGCCGACGACGGCGTGATGCCCCAGACCAAAGAAGCCATCTCGCACAGCAAGGCCGCCGGCGTGCCGCTGATCGTCGCACTCAACAAAATCGACAAGCCCCACGCCAACCCGGAGCGCGTCAAGAAGGAGCTGCACGACAACGGCGTGACGATCGACGAGTACGGCGGCAGCGTCCTGCTCGTGCCGGTGTCGGCCAAGAAGAAGATCGGCATCGAGGACTTGCTGGAAGCGATCCTGCTGATGGCCGACTCGATGGAGATCAAGGCCAACCCGGATCGACCCGCGCTGGGAACCGTCATCGAGGCGAAACTCGATAAGGGTCGTGGCCCGACGGCGACGGTGCTGGTGCAGAACGGCACGTTGTCGGTCGGCGATGCAGTCGTCGTCGGCAGCATCTACGGCCGCGTGCGCGCGATGATCGACGACAACGGCAAGGCGACTCACAAAGCGCCGCCTTCGACGCCGGTGGCCATCGTCGGGCTGTCGGACGTGCCCAATGCCGGCGATATGTTCGAGGTGGTCAAGAACGAGCGCGCGGCGCGCGAGCGTGCCGCCGAGAACGCCGCCCGGGCGAGCGTCACGATCAGCGGCATGCCGCGCAGCAAGGTCTCGCTGGAAGATTTCTTCCGCCAGGCGCAGGCCGAAGGCCGCAAAGAGCTTTTGTTGATCATCAAGGCCGACGGGCAAGGGTCGATCGAGCCGCTGGTCAACTCGCTGGGGAAACTCGAGCGCGGCGACGTGAAGACGAGGATGCTGCACGCCGGAACGGGCCGCATCAACGAGTGGGATGTGCAACTTGCCATCGCGTCCGGCGCGATCGTGATCGCCTTCAACGTAGAGGTTGACGAAGCGGCGCGGCGCATGGCCGAATCGGAAGGCGTGGATGTCCGCAAGTACAACGTGATCTACAAACTGGTGGAGGACATCGACAAGGCGTTACAGGGCTTGCTCGAGCCGGTGTACGCGGACAAGGTCATCGGTCGCGCCGAAGTGCGCCAGGTGTTCAAGATCAAGAGCGCCGGGATGGTCGCCGGGTGCATCGTGCGCGACGGGCTGGCGCAACGAGACGCGAAGGCGCGCGTGGTGCGCAACGGCGAAGTCGTCTACGACGGCCACATCGCCTCGCTCAAACGCTTCACAGAGGACGTGAAAGAGGTGCGCACCGGATTCGAGTGCGGCGTCAGCCTGACCGACTTCAAGGACCTCAAAGAAGGCGACGTGATCGAATTCTACGTGAAAGAGCGCGTGAATTGACCAGTGATCAGTGAACAGTGATCAGTAAACAGTAAGCAGTGCTCACTGATTACTGCTCACTGACGACTGCCCACTGATTACTACTTGTCTTTCACGTCTTGCAACCATGGCTTCTCACCGCGTCGAGCGCACCGCCGAGCAAATTCGGAACTTCATCAGCGATCTGATGGAGCGGCGCATCAAAGACCCGCGCCTGGCGATGATCACCATCACCAAAGTCCGGCTGTCGCCGACGATGCGTGAGGCGACGATCTTCGTCAGCGCGCTGGGCGGCGTCGCCGTTCGCCGCGATGTGATGGACGGACTGGAACACGCCAAGGGCTACTTGCGCCGCGAGGTGGGCCAACACCTCAAACTGCGCAACGCCCCGGAACTATACTTCAAGTGGGACGAGTCACTGGAGTCTGGCGATCACGTTCTGCACATGCTGGATGAGTTGAAGGACGAGGAGTGAGTCAACCCGTTCTTGCCGACGACATCGTGCGGGAGGCGGCGGATCGTATTCGGCAAGCAGCCCGCATCGCCGCCATCACCCACACCGCCCCCGACGCCGACGCGATCGGGGGCTTATTGGGTCTGACCCTGGCGCTGCGCTCGATCGGCCTGGAAGTGACGCCGGTGTGCAGCGACGAAATCCCGGCGCGCTTCAATGCCCTGCCCGGCTACGCCGACATTGTTCAGAGCGTTCCCCAGCCGCCCGACTTGTTGATCGTTCTCGACTGCGGCGACCGGGAGCGCATTGGAAAGACCGCCACCCTGCCGGAGTGGCAGCCCGTGCCGATCCTCAACATCGACCACCACGTAACCAACACGTTCTTTGGCGAGATCAACTGGGTCGATCCGGACGCGACGGCGACCAGTGAAATGGTGCTGGCGTTGATCGACCGGTTGGGCATCCGCCTCACGCCGGACATCGCCACCCATCTGCTCTCCGGCATCGTCGGCGACACGCTCGGCTTCCGCACACCGCACACCACGCCGCGCGCGCTGGAGTGCGCCATGCGCCTGATGTCCGCCGGCGCGAACCTGTTCGAAATCATGGATCAGCAGTTCAATCGGCGGCCCTTCGCCGTGTTGTGCCTGTGGTCGAAAGCGCTCGATGCGATGAAACTGGAGCCAGCCGTCTCGCCGAATCACGCGCGCATCCTCTGGACGCAAGTGACCCAAGACGCGCGCCGCGCCTGCGGCCGCGCCGATTGGAGCAACAACGGCCTGGCGAATTTCCTCGTCAGCGCCGAAGAGGCCGATGTCTCGGCGGTGATCACAGAAAAGGACGATGACGAGATCGACGTGAGCCTGCGCGCCAAGCGCGGCTTCGATGTTTCCGGCGCAGCCGTGATGCTGGGCGGCGGCGGGCATCCGCTGGCCGCCGGCGCGACGCTCAAGGAGCCGCTCGAAACGGCCGTCGAGCGCGTGCTATCTGCGCTCAGAACCATCCAGCGTGCGGATGCGTAATCTCACCGCAGAGAACGCGGAGAACAATGAGAGACTGTCTTAAAAGTCATTGCGAGAATTCCACATCGCCGGGCGGCGATATGCCCGAAGACAGAAACTGGCGCGGCGTGTCCGCGCGGCGATGAATTCGCTGCGCTACTCCGCTGCGCCCGATGAATCGGGCTAGTCGGATTCATCCGACGCTGGGGTGTAGCCCGCCGAGTTCATCGGCGGGCGGGCACAACTTGGCAACGACCCAAGTTTCTGGGTAGCGCAGCGAAGGGTCTCCACACCTGGCGCAGAGATGCTTCGCTGCGCTCAGCATGACAAAACTGCGGAGTTATTTCTTGACAAGCCCTAAGGTTTCCTTTGCGTCCTTTGCGCGCTTTGCGGTGAAAAAACGTCCAAATGCATAAGTCTTGAATGTATTGAGGCGCGTGTATCCTTCTCGCGCGATCGGTTCAATCGTCGAGTGGGGCGCTGCGATAGATCGGCAAATATCGGATGCCGAGTGTAAACACGAACAACGCATAAGCCAGTATGCCCAGCGATACGGCGACCTCGACCCAGGTCGGCGCGTACGACGCGGCAACCACACCGCCCAACACGCCGGGCGACCAATCGGGCGGCGCGACCAGACCCGACAGCGTGACATTCCAGCGATTGACGACGACGCCGAACACGATCGCGCCCAGCGCCGCCATCACCGCTCGATCATTGCGACGCAGGGGTTGATAAAGCAGAATCACCGCCGGGATCAGGCCGCCCAGCACAATTTCCAACCACCAAAAAGTCGCAGTGTAAGGTGTGACCGTGCTCAAACGGGCGAGCGCATCTGCTGCACCCGGCGCGTGACTATAGTAGGAGGTCGCCGCCCAGTCCCACACCTTGATGTAGAGATAAGCCAGCAACGCGAAGCCGACATAGCGCGCGACCTCGCGCTGGACTTCGTTCGAGATCAACGGGCGCTGTCGCAGCTTGCCGGTGAGCATCGTCGCCAGCAGGGTTAGCGAGATGCCCCCCGCCACCGCCGAGAGGATGAACATGATCGGCAGCGACGGCTTGAACCAGATGGCGCGCCCGCTGAGCACACCGTACGTCGCGCCCAGGGAAGACTGGTGCAGCAGGGAGAGGCCCATGCCTAACACGGCGAGAACGGGCGTCAGCCGGTGCAGGCGATGACCGATGCGGCGCAGCCGGGGCCGGCGATCGAACCACCGGCTCTCAAATAGCACCGGCAGCATTTCCAGCATCAGCACGCTGGAGTATAGGATGACACACCACGTAATTTCCCACAGCACCGAGTGCACGTTCCAATACACGAGTGGATGCCAGAAACGGTCGGGCCGGCCAATGTCCAGGAACAACACCAGCATCGCCGACGTGTAGCCGAGAAATCCGACGAACACGGCCGGCCGCGCGAGCGGCTCCAGGCGCTTGATGCGGAAAAGGTACACCGCCGCCGAGAAGGTGAACGCGCCCGCACCCAGAGCGATGGCCGACAGGTCGTGCGTGATCCACAATCCCCACGGCACGCGGTCGTTGAGGCCGGTAACTTGCAGGCCGTGGATCAGTGCCTGTAATGCACCCATAGCGCCGACGACTAGCAGCGCGCCCAACACGATCAACCACGCGATGAAGGGACGATCGACGCGGCGGAGAGCGGTTCGTACAGTGCTCATCTCAGACTCTTTTTTCAGGGCGAACGTAGTGGACTTTCGGCTCAGTACCGAAGTCTTCGCGCAGCCGGAAGGTGGAGTGCTCGGCCAGGTATTTCGAGACCGGGCTTTCCGGGTCGAGCACATCGCCGAAGATGCGCGCGCCGACCGGGCAGACGTTGACGCAGGCCGGCGTCGCTTCGCGATCGACGCCCGGCGTCAATCCCTGTGCCAGTCCTCGATCGATGCGGTGTACGCAGAAGGTGCACTTTTCCACGACCCCACGCGGGCGGCGTTCCACCTCGGCCGTGCCCCACGTCGGCTGATGCGGGTTTTCCGCTTGCGACACGCGCCAGTTGAAGCGGCGGGCGTCGTAGGGGCAGGCCACCTCGCAGTAGCGGCAGCCGATGCAGCGGTCGTAGTCCATCGCGACGATCCCATCGGCGCGGACCCACGTCGCACCCACCGGGCACACCTTGACGCACGGCGCTTCCTGGCAGTGCAGGCAGGGTCGGGTCATGTAGAAGTCGTCGCCGTTCTCGGTTCGCTCCGGGAAGCCGACGTTCCAGCGCATCGCGTTGTCGGGCACGTCGTTCACCGCCTGGCAGGCCCACAGGCAGTACTTGCAGCCGATACACGTCGACAGGTCGATCACCATGCGCCATTGGTGGGCCGTGCCCGGTCGGCCGTTGGCGTGCGTCTCGGCCCCGATGCCGCGCACCGCTTCGACCGACAGCGGCCCGGTCGTCACCACCTGCGTCAGCAGGGCAGCCGTGCCCGTCGCCCCGGCGATCTTCAGCAGGTCGCGCCGGCTCAGAATGGGCGGCGTATCACTCCGCTTCTTCATCGCGCTTCTCCTTGAGCCGCCGCTGGCGGAGGTTGCGGGCGATCAACCACGCCGTGCTCGCACCCAACACCAGTCCGATTACGCCGCCTTGAAATAGAACCGTCATGCCCTGGCTTGCCAGCGCCGTTTCAAGCGCCTGGATGTGTTGCTCAGGTGGAAGCGCGCTTTCGGTCGCAGGCGCAATCGTTGCCTGCTCGCCTTCGGGGGCCGGCGTGATTTCGCCCTCGGCCGCTGCCGCCGCGCCGTTCTCGTAACCCGGCAGCGCAAAACCGGCGTGCAGCGTGTCGGTGTGGCACGCCACACAGGTCGCGGGTGAGATCGTGAAGGTGTGACCGGTGGGCACGATGCCGTCCTCCGGCGGCGTCTCCGGCGGGATCACCAGGGCGTGGCAGTCCACACACCCGATACCCTTCTGGACGTGTGTGTCTTCCAGGTATGCTCCCATGTCCTCTTCGTGACAGTTGAGGCACATATCGTCGGCCACTTCGAACAGCGGCTTCTGGCTGTGCGGATCGTGACAGTCCATGCAGCCGACATCGCTTGCCGCGTGCCCGGTCAAGCGCCACTCGCTCAACGTCGTCGTGTGGCAGCCGCCGCAGTACTCGGTATCGGCCTTCACCGGGATGATCGCCGGAGGGTGATCGGCTTTCGATGGGCCGTGACACCCTTCGCAGCTGACCCCTTCGGCCAGATACGCGCCGCCGGTTTCCTGATAGCCTGTCGTGTGGCACAGCAGGCAGTCGCCCGGCTCGCCGCGCCCCTGCCACCATTCCTGGAACACCGGGTCATCGAAGGCGTGCGCATGTGGGCTTTGCGACCACGAATCGGCCACGTCGAGATGGCATTCCGCGCATGGCTTCACGGGTTCAGTCGGCGTCGGGGTTGGCTCCTGGAAGACGGGCGCGGCCCGCGCAAAATCGGCTTCGTTGGAAAGACCGATCAGGCTCGCTGCGCCCATCAACATCACGAGCCATCGAATGCGAAAGGGAAGTGCGATTTTTGTCATGGGCGTGCCCCGTCTGCGGACGGAATCTCAAAGGCGAGTGGGGAACCATTCGCGTTCAACCGGCGCACGAACTCGTTCGCCGGGTCGTGGACGAAATCCCAGAAGGCAGATTGGACGGCCGTGGCCGCGCGCCGTGTGTGACGCGCCAGGTAAATATCCTGCTCCATCGTCAACCCCTGCACACGCACTCGCGCCACCCGCCCGTACACCAGTTTGGATTCGACCAAATGTGAGACGAACCCCACTCCGATACCCTCCTCCACGGCGAGCGCGATCGCTTCAGAGTTCCCCAGTGTCAACACCGTGCGCAGTTGTTG
The DNA here is from genome assembly GCA_036514635.1 of Anaerolineae bacterium. Lineage (GTDB taxonomy): Bacteria > Chloroflexota > Anaerolineae > Fen-1058 > Fen-1058 > DASSFZ01. The sequence continues at coordinate 29,116 of DATBWU010000243.1, forward strand.
GATGGCGATCCCCACCTCGGCCAGCCCCTCACGCGCCGCCGAGTAGGTTCCGGCTGTCTCCTCGCGCAAAATGAAATCGGCGCGCAGCAGATCCTCCGGCTCGATGCATTCGCGGCGCGCCCAAGGGTGGTTGAGCGGGGCGATGAGCAGCACCGGATCGATCATAAACTTGCGAAACTCCACATCCTTGCACACTTCGCGCTCGCTCGAGAGAGCCATGTGGACCGCACCATCGCGCAGCATCTGGAGCGCCACCTGTCGCTGGGTGACGTTGCAGACGGCAGTTGTCTGCGGGTGGCGACGAAGAAAGGCGGCCAGCAACGGCGGCAGGATGTACTTGCCGGGTGTCGTGCTGCACCCCACCATCAACTGCCCGTGGATGTCGCCCTTGAGCGCCCCCATCCGCTGCTCGACGTGAACGGATACCGATACCATTTCGCGCGCCAGGGGGACGAGCGCCGCGCCTGCGTCGGTTAATCGCAGGTGGCGGCCGGATCGGATGAATAAGGGTGTGCCGAAGTGCTGTTCGAGCGTGTGGATGTGTTGGCTAACGCTGGGCTGCGTCATGTGCAGTCGCTGAGCCGCCAGCGTGAAGCTGAGCATTTCAGCGGCGGTCAGAAAGACATTGAGTTGATGCGCATCGAGCATGTCGGCCTCCACCCTTTGTAAATAATCCCACAAGTTGGATTAGCGGCTCAAGTGTGTAACGTCACCCCTGGATAGTTTGTGCTTATCCGTAGACAAAAGCGAAACCGATAGGAAAAGGTTATTTTGTCACTTGATTGCATACAACTAAAACCTATAATCTGGCAAGTGATAAATGTAACGAATCGATCAACTGGCAAGGCTTAACCCACATGCCCATCAAGAAATGGCTGTTTCTGAGCGGTCTGAGCGTCCTGGGGCTGATTGGCTGTGAGGCTACAGTTCACTCTTCGGTTATTGTCCAGCAACTGCCCGCTTCCAACGCCCCAGCGGCTTCCCCTACGGCGGCCCTGCCGCCCGGCCTCACGCCGGAGGCGCAATCGACGGCGCAGCCCGATTACTGCCTGGCCTGCCATGCTGACCAGCAACAGTTGATCGACACGGCCAAACCGGAAGAAGCACAGATCGAGAGCGAATCGACAGGCGTGGGTTGAGGCGGAGAGGTGGCTCCGTTGGAGCCATGGGAAAAAGTGCTCGTCGACGGCAGCAAATTCCCTCAATCGCTGCACGGTCGAGTCGCCTGCGTGGACTGTCACGGTGGCGTGCAATCGCCGGACAAGGACACGGCGCACACGGACCTGATCGCCAATCCCAGCAGCGATCCAGAATCGACCTGCGGCGCATGTCATCCCGATATCGCCGCCGTCTTCCCCGACAGCCTGCACGCCACACTCCAGGGTTATCGAACGGCGCTCGAAACGCGCAGCGTGCCGGAGAACCATCCCGCTTTAGATGAAGTGTTCGGGAATCACTGCGCCCGCTGCCACACCACCTGCGGCGAGTGCCACGTCAGCCAACCCGAGAGCGTAGGCGGCGGCCTGCTGAACGGGCATCTCTTCGAGAAGACCCCGCCGATGACGCGCACCTGCACGGCCTGTCACGGCAGTCGCGTCGGCGACGAATACCTGGGCAAGCACGAAGGGCTGCCGGGCGATGTGCACTTCCGCGAAGGGCGGATGAACTGCGCCGACTGCCACACCGGCCACGAACTCCACGGTCAACCGGCTAACTGCGACGCCTGCCACACCGACGTCGAGGAACCCGCCTCTCTGCCGGCGGGCAACCACCGCTACGCCGGCATCCAGTTTCCGCGCTGCGAGACGTGCCATGCGTCCGCGACGACGGGACAGGACAGTGTCGAGCAGCATCGGGTGCACGGCGGCGATCTCTCCTGCCAAGTGTGCCACTCGATCACCTATACCAGTTGCGATGGCTGCCACGTGGCGCTCAGCGAGAAGACGGGCAACCCGTACTTCGAAACGCAAGCCACGTACGCGACCTTCCTCATCGGCCGAAATCCGATCAAGAGCTACCAGCGTCCATACGACTTCGTGCCGGTGCGGCACGTCCCCATCGCGCCGACTAGCTATCAGTTCTATGGCGAAAACTTATTACCCAACTTCAATGCCCTGCCAACCTGGATGAACGCGACGCCGCACAACATCCAACTCAAGACACCGCAGACCGAGACCTGCAACTCGTGTCACGGCAACCCGGCGCTCTTCCTCACTGCGGATAAAGTTGCGCCGGCAGAATTGGAGGCGAACCGCAACGTCATCGTCGATCAAATCCCGGCACCCATCCCCGAACCGTAGCCCGCACCTTGGGCGTATCGCTCTCGTTCCAAACGATTGAGTAAGGAGGAAAGAACATGATTAAGAAAGTCCATCTGCCGCTGGTGATGCTGATGATCCTCAGCATCATGCTGGGCGCTTGCGCGACGCCCGCGACCACCTCTACAGCCGTTCCGCCAACCACGGCTCCGGCTACGCCAACGACGCCGCCCGAGCCAACGGCCACCGTTGAGCCTGCGCCGGATGTGGCAGCCGTGTTCAAGGCGCTCGTCGATGGCTTGCCGGCCGACAAGGGCTATGCCGTCGTGTCGGTGACCGCGCTGAACGAGGAACTCGTCGATAAACCACCCTTCCTGCTGGACGTGCGCGAAGATGCCGAGATCGAGAAGGATGGCTACATCGACGGATCGGTTCACATCGCCATCCGCGATTTGCTGAAGAACCTGGACAAGCTACCCGGCCAGGACGAAGCGATCGTCGTTTACTGCGCGTCGGGGCATCGCGGCGGTTTTGCGCTGGCGAGCCTGAAACTCCTGGGCTATACCAACGTGCGCAACCTGGGTGGTGGGATGGCCGCGTGGAACAAGGCGAACCTGCCGGCCGTCACCGGCTCGATGCCTCCGGCGGCGAAGACGCTCGGCAGCCCGGCGATCAAAGACCAGGCTGTCTTCAACCTGCTGGACGAGTTCCTGAGCAGCCTGCCGGATGGCTTCTACACGATCAAGGCGGACCAGCTCAGCGAGGCGCTGGCGGCCAATACGCCTCCTGCGGTGATCGACGTTCGCACGCTCGATGAGTGGAACAAAGACGGTTACATTGAAGGCGCGATTCACCTGCCCCTGGGCGAATTCTTCGCCAACCTGAACCAGCTACCCAATCCGGATCAACCCGTGGTGATCTATTGTGGTTCCGGCTACCGAGGCGCGATCGTCCTGATGGCGCTCCGGCTGATGGGCTACAGCGATGTCACCAATCTGGCCGGCGGACTGGGCGCGTGGAAAGCGGCCAATCTGCCGGTGGCTGGTTGGGTGGATTGGCCGACGGTCTGGGCTGAATTCCTGGCCGCGTCGCCCGAGCACGGGTTCTACATGATCAAGGCAGAAGACCTCAATGCCTCGCTGGCCGATAATCCACCCTTCCTGCTGGATGTGCGCGAAGTGTCCGAGGTCGAAAAGGACGGATACATCGCGGGCGCTGTCCACATCCCGGTGCGTGAATTGCTAAAGAACCTGGATAAGCTGCCCGGCGTGGATGAGCCGATCGTGGTCTACTGCGCATCAGGACATCGCGGCGGCATGGTAGTGGCTGCGCTGAAGCTGCTCGGTTATAGCGATGTGCGCGACCTGGGTGGCGGTCTGGGCGCGTGGAAGAAAGCGAATTTTGCGGTGGAGATGGGGCAACCGGAAGCGCCCGTCGCCGGCAACTCGCCTGAAGTCGATGCCACCCGGCTGCGCGATCTGGATGCCTTCCTCTCCGGCCTACCGGATGGCTTCTACACGGTAAAAGCAGCCGATCTGAACACCGAGCTCACCGGCACACCCGCGCCGATCTTGGTAGACGTTCGCACGCCCGAGGAAACGGCGAAGGGCTACATCGAAGGCTCGCTGCTGATCCCGATCGACCAACTGTTGGGCAACCTGAACCAGCTGCCCGACAAATCCGCGCCGATCGTCGTGACGTGCCAGTCGGGCCATCGCGGCGCGATGGGGTTGATAGCGTTGCGTATGCTCGGTTACTCGAACGTCCGCAACCTGGGCGGTGGCGTAAGCGCCTGGAGCACAGCCGAACTTCCGTTGACTACGAATTAGCCTCGCCGGCCGAGCCGGGACGATTTGTGACGGACACGAAGGTAACCCTTCGTGTCCGTCTGCGCTTTATACAATGCGTCAGCGTCGCGTATGAAGTTGAGCTGGGCGGTGGGGTCAATGTGCGCCCATTCCGCCAGGACGAAATTTGTAGCCGTACACAATCGCGCCGCGATCGCCGTTGGATTGCAGCGTGCGCGTGACCATCTCAACCGGCATGCCGATCCGAATCTCGTCGCGATTCACGTCGGTCAATTGCGCCGTGACGACCGGGCCTTCTTCCAACTTGATCAGCGCCACGGTGTACGGAGCCTGCTCCTCGTGGCTGGCCGGAGCCTGATAGACGTGGCTGAACGAGAACACCTCGCCGCGACCCGAGAACACGAACGGCGCGTGCGCGGGCGAGCCGCACTCCGGGCACACGTCGCGCGGCGGAAAGATCTTGCTCCTGCAGTCCGGGCACTCCTCGCCGATCAGCGAGTAGCGCTGCGTCTTCAATCTCCAATGACGTGGAACATCCATGATAGTTCCTCCTGAATAAGTTCGTTGACAAATGACGAAGGACCAATGACGAAGGACGAATGCCGTCGTCCGTCTTTCGTCCTTCGTCAGTCTCTCACCAGAATGTGAGTGACCGCCGTTGCGCCGTTCGCGCCGAGGGATTGCGCCAGCCCGATGCGCGCGTTAGCAATCTGATTCGGGCCGGCCTGACCGCGCAACTGTTGCACGGCTTCGACGATCTGATAGACGCCCGTCGCGCCGCCGGGATCGCCTCGACCCTTCAGCCCGCCCAGCGTGCTGATCGGCGTCTTGCCGTCGCGAATGATGCCGCCGCCCTTCGCAAAGTTCACGCCGCCGCCGCGCTCGGCGAAGCCGCACGCTTCTAGCGACAGCGCGGCCAGCACCGTCGCCGCGTCGTGCAATTCTGCGAAGTGAACGTCTTTCGCCGCCATGCCGGCCTGCTCGTAAGCGCGATGCGCCGAGGCCTCCGCCGCGGACAGCCACAGCGGGTCGCGCCGCTCGGCAAGCCCCAGCGCATCGGTCGCCGCCGCCGAGGCCGCGATGCGAACCCGTGCGGCGCCGTTTGCCGCCGATCCATCGCCGCGCGACTTCGCCCACTCGCTCGGCACGAGGACGATCGCCGCCGCGCCATCGGCCGGAGCCGCCGCGTCGAACAGGTTGATCGGGTCGGCCACCATCGGCGCCTTGACGAACGACTGCACCGTCAGCTTGTTATGGAACATCGCATAGGGGTTGGTGCCGGCGTTCAGGTGAGCATTGATGCTGAACGCCGCGAAATCGGCCAGCGCCGTGTCGTACTCGTGCATATAGCGACGCATCATCATCGCCGCGACGGCCAGCGGCGTCACACCGTGCACCGCCTCGTAATCGCTATCGGTCGCCGTGGCCTGCGCCGTGATCGCTGCCGAGCCGACCACATCGCTCAACTTCTCCACACCGACGACGAGCGCGATGTCCATCAACCCGCCCGCGACGGCGAGGTAAGCCTGCCGCACCGCCGCCGCACCCGAGGCCGACGCCGCTTCGATGGTGATCGCCTCGACGCCGCGCAGCCCGACGAAATCGGCGATCAGCGCGCCGAGGTTGCCCTGCCCGCTCAGCTCGCCCGCGAGCATGTTACCGACGAACAACCCATCCGCCCGATCGACATTGGCTTCCTTCGCCGCGCTCTTGATTGCTTCCAGCGCCAGATGGCGCAGCGAAATGTCCCAGTGCTCGCCAACCTGTGTCTGTCCGATTCCGATGATGCTTACATCACGCATAGTGCCTACTTCTTTACTGACTCTCTGATCACTGACTTACTGATTACTGACCAGTGACCAGTTATCAGTTCATCAGTAGTTTCTTGCGGTAGCGCGCATACGTCGCGTAATCGATTTCCACGCGGCGGGCGATGTAGTCGCGCGTCGCCGTCGCGCGCTTCTGCCGATCAGCGATCTTGTCGGTGACGGTGATGCTGAATGCATCGCTGCCCGCGCCCGACCCGAACGACACCATCAGTACCCGGTCGCCCGGCCTGGCCTGATCGAGGATCGCCGTCAGGCCGATCAGGCACGACCCCGCATAGGTGTTGCCGATCTCGTTGACCAGCAGGCCGATCTGAATTTGCTCCGGCTTGAAGCCGAGCATTTGCGCCGCGCGCTGCGGGAACTTCACGTTGGGCTGATGGAAGACAGCATAGGTGTAGTCTTCCGGCTTCGTGCCTAGCTCCTCCATCAACTGCTCCGCCGCCGAGGTGATGTGCTTGAAATACGCCGGCTCGCCCGTGAAGCGGCTGGCGTGCTCAGGGTAATGCGCGTATTGTCGCCGCCAGAAGTCGGGCGTGTCGGTCACAAACGACAGCGACGCTTCGATCGCCGCCAAGCTCTCCTCCGCCGCGCCGACGATGTACGCTGCGCCTCCCGCACCTGCCGTGTACTCGAGTGCGTCACCGGGTCGGCCCTGCGCGGTGTCCATGCCGA
>DATBWU010000244.1:0-16727 GCA_036514635.1 Anaerolineae bacterium
GGCCGCGCGGACGCGGTCGGCGAGCATTCAAGATGTCTGCAATCCTCAGCAACTGCGGCTTTGCGTAAGAGCCTTTTTCTCGCCAGAAGAGCCGCAAATGCGCGAGAACAGGCCGGCCTGGCCGTGGGGTGGAATTTCGGGTCTATTTGCTTGCCCAAAGGGGATGAGGTATATTTGAATCGCACATCGGCCATAGGTGAGGAGTGGTGAAAAAGCATTTGCGCATTATTATCGTGGACGATCATGAAGTCGTCCGCCTGGGCCTGAAAGCCCTTCTGGATCGACATCCCGATTTCACCGTCGTCGATGAAGCCAGCACGGCGAAGGAAGCCGTGCAGAAGACGCTGGCGCATCGCCCCGAAGTGGTGGTTATGGATATTCGACTGCCGGGCGGCAGTGGGATCGATGCCTGCCGCGAGATCGCGCAGGCGTTAGGCGACGAGACGAAAGTGATCATGTTGACCTCGTACGCCGAGGACGAGATGCTCTTCGAGGCGATCGCGGCGGGTGCGGCGGGCTACGTGTTGAAACAGATCGGCGGCGACGATTTGATTCACGCGATCGAAGCGGTGGGGCGGGGCGAGGCGCTGCTCGACCCGGCGCTGACGCAGCGCGTCTTCGAGCGCGTGCGCGAGGCCCAGCGCAAAGAAGAGAAATCGGCGTTCAGCGATCTGACCGATCAGGAGATGCGTGTGCTGGGGCTGCTGGCCGAGGGCAAGACCAACCGCGAGATCGCGCAGATGCTGTATCTGGGCGAGGGCACGGTGCGCAATTACGTGAGCAGCGTGTTGAGCAAGCTCGGCCTGGCGAATCGCGCCGAGGCGGCGGCCTTCGCCGTGCAGCACAAGATCAAGTCGTTTCAAGATGGGCCTTAACGAGCGTGCCTTGCATACTCCACGGGCCGGTCCACGTGACGTGGATGTTTGCCAATCGCCCGCGCCAATCCACCGCGTCTTCAAAGAAGACCAGCTTGTTCGTGCGAGTTCGCCCGCGCCACTTGCCCTTGTGGTTCGCTTCGACCAATACCTCGACCGTCTGGCCCAAGTAGCGGCTGTTGATCCTCCCGACCACCTGCTCCTGCAAGTCTTCCAGCGCTCGGAAGCGGTGCATCTTCTCTTCTTCGGGCACGTCGTCTGCCAGCGTGCGTTGGGCGACGGTCTGTGGCCGTGGCGAATAGCGCGCCAGGTGCGCCACGTCGAGTTGCAGCTCGGCCAGCAGATCGTAGGTCTTCTGAAACTGTGTCTCGGTTTCGCCGGGAAAGCCGACGATGATGTCGGTGGCGATGGACGCGCCGGGAATCCTGCGGCGGATCGCGTCGATCAGGCGGCGGTAGTCGTCGGCGGTGTAGCCGCGCCGCATGTTCTTGAGCACGTCGTCGTCGCCGGCCTGCACTGGCACTTCGATGTGCTCGCACACTTTCGGCAGTTCCGCCACGGCGTCGAGCAAACGGCCATTCATCCAGTTCGGGTGCGAGGTCAGGAAGCGGATGCGCTCGATGCCGTCGATGTCGTGAATCACACGCAGCAGGTCGGCCAGGTCAGGCCCATCCGGGACGTCCTGGCCGTACCGATCGACGATCTGGCCCAGCAACGTCACCTCTTTCACACCTTGCGCAGCCAGCGAGTGCACTTCGCGGGCGATCTCGCCGACGGGCCGGCTGCGCTCGACGCCGCGCCGGAAGGGGATGATGCAGAAGGTGCAGGCGTGCGAGCAGCCGTAGACGATGGGGACGTGCGCGCTGACGAGCTGGCCGCGCTCGTGCGCAGGCAGGATCAGGTCGCCGTCCTGAATGGCGAACCGCTCGCGCGTCTCCTGTTCGAGCAGGCGGTAGGCATCACGCTGGCGCAGGTAATCGACGAGTGGCTGCGTCTCCGAGGGGGCCATAAAAACATCGACCCACGGATACGTGCGCTTGAGCGCGCCGTTGCCCCTCACGCCGACCAGGCAACCCATCACGGTGATCACCTTGTCGGGATGCGCCTGCTTGATCGGCTTCAGCGTCTGGATGTAACTGTGGGCTTTGTCTTCGGCCGATTGTCGCACGACGCACGTATTCAGGACGATGACATCGGCGTCGCGCGCTTCCGATGTGGCGTGCAGGCCGATCTTTTCCAGCCCCGATCCGATGCGCTGGATGTCGGCCTCGTTCATCTGGCAACCGAAGACGTGCAGGTGATACTTCATAACACAATCGCTCCCCTGGCTTGTGGGAGCGATTGTACCGTCGCGGTGCATTGGCGTCAAGGCTCAGTTCGCTGGTGATTATTCACATCTCGATAGCTCTCCGTCCGCGTCCTCGTCCGCTTCGCGCGGCCCGCGAGACGCGGGCCTGGAGCACTGGATTGGCGTCAAGGCTCAATTCGCCGGCTGGGCTTCGAGTTTGTCCTGATAGAGTTCGCTCAAGATGGTATTGAGCCGCACGCTCGTCTCGGAGACCGAGTTCTCCGCCTCTTCCAGGTTGCTCACGATCACCGGCGGCACCATGGCGCTGCCCCAGCGCGCGTATTGCTCTTTCGCCAGCCAGTAGTTGCGAGCCTGAATCTCCAGCAGCGAGACGAGATGCTTCACCTCGGCCTCGCGCATCGACCAGGTGGACATGCGGATGGGCGTGCGCAGCGCCTCGGCTTTGGTCAAATTGAGATCGGGGACGGGTTGGTCCAGTGCGCGATCCGATCCGGGCTGATCCGGGGTCTGGTTCGCCTCCGCCTTTTGGCGTCGCTCGCGGCGCTCCTGCAAGATCAAGCGGCCCTGCTCGAAAAGGAAATCGATGGCCTTGGCTAGAATCGATACTTGCGCAGCTTCCAACATGCGCGAACCTCCTTTACTGACGTGGGCTGGGTAAGAGCTGATCATCAATGAGGCAACATCCGGTGCAGAACGCAAGGGGCGGCTCCGGGCCGTGATCCATTGCTGGAATGCGCTGCCACAAATCTGATAACCGCAACTCGATTCGGCGATCAAGCCGTAACCGAGCAGCGCGTCCAGGGCGTCCGTGCCATGCTCAACGCGGTACGCAGTCCAGTCGATCGAGCGCCCCGCCGCCAGATGTGTCAGCGCCACACGTTCTTCTTCGTTGAAGTGTTTCCAGTAGTGATGATAGTGATAGGCGGTCCATTGCGCGAACGCCCGCGCCGCCGACTCGCGGGCGGCGGCGATATTCTCAGGCACGCTCTCCCGCGCCGCGAAGAGCAACTCGGCCAACTTCTGCACAAAGCACGGCAACGCCCCGGCCACCGTCTCGATCCAGATCGCGTCGTCGGGCGTGAAGGCCCGTCGGGCCTGGCGCGCCGGCGTCAGCACCAAATCCTGCACTTCGTCGCTCGCCATCGCGCCGATATAAATGGACTGGTTGAAGACGTTGAAGAAGGGCGACGATTCGACGTGGATCGCGCTGCCCAGATGGTATAGATTCCGGTACGATGCCGTGATCCACGCGAACGGGTAGCGCGCCACCAGCGACCGCAGTCCGTTGAAGAACTCCGTGCCGAACGCCGGGCTGCTGGTCAACGTCTCGAACTCGTCCAGCAGGATCGTCACCTTGCGATTGAGCACCTCCAGCAGTCGCTCGATCAAAGACAATTTGTAGTTGTCCGTATCGTGCATGGACAGCACCGCCGAGTAGAGCGAGGGCAGTTGTTTGGCGGCTTCCAGGATGCGGCGTGCCAGCAGGTTGTAGAAGTCGGTCGGTGTGCGGATGTCGGCTTCCAGGTTGACGTAGGCGACGATGTGATCGTCCGGGTGCGGCAGGTGCGCGAACAGGACACGCGGATGGGTCACATAATTCATCAGCGAGGTCTTGCCCGCGCGACGCAACCCCAACAGCATCAACGGTTGCAGCTGCGGACCGGACAGCATAGCGAAGATACGGCTGACTGCCTCACGCCGCCCGTAGAAGTTGTCCGGGTCTTGAATGGGTGGCCCGGAGATGTAAGGATTCCTCATGAGTCTACCTCTGACCGGCTAAACGCTTTCCGTCACCTCGACCGTCGAGCGGCGCAAGAGCGCGCCCAGCGGATGCTTGCGACTGACCCAGCGTCCCATCAGCGCCATCGTGGGCGAGTAACTCTGTTCAGGCGGCCCATCCAACATGCGCTTGGCCGATGTCTCAATCAGATGCCGTTCGGTCAGCCGGCCCAATGCTTCGACGATGGAATTCTCGTCGATGCAGCGTTGGCACCATGCCTGAATGTCGCGCAGCGTGGCCGGGCTGTGCTCCATCTCGGCGCGATCGCTGAGCGTGGAGACGACGATTTGCTCATCCAGCGAGAGGTCGTCCCATAGGTTATTCATGTGCGGGTTCCCCTCTTTGAGGATGCGCTCGATGGCGTCTTCGACGTCGCCGTGCGTGACGTGCGTCGATCGCTTGCGCTCGTTGAGAAGCGTGATCAGGTGATAGCACACGGCCTGCGTGAAGTACGGATGTCCGTGCGTGTACGACCAGATCGTGTCGACGGCGGCATCGTCGTACTGAACGTGCGGCTTGACCGGCTCGCGGATCAGGCGCGTCGTCTGCTCGCGGTCGAGATAGGTCAATTCGTAAGTGCGGGCCAGCGAGAGCAGCGTGTCGCATTCCGGCGCAGGCGCGATCCGATCGGGCGACGTGCCCGCCAGCACGAGCGCCGTAGCCGTGCGGTGCTCGACGAGCGAGCGCAGGTAGCCGCACAGGCTGCGGGTGTTGTCTTTGGCCTGATGGCTGAGCAGGTCGAACTCGTCCAGCAAGAAGACCAGCATACCGCCTTCCAGCAGTTTCTCGGCGGTGTCGAGGAACTGATCGAACGTGCGATACGGGCCGGCGCGGAAGTCGTCCGGCGACAGGGATATCAGGCCGGCCAGGCCGCGCGCATGGAGCGCTTTCCGCGCCGACTCGGCCAATTCCAGCAGGAAGTATTCGACGCCGGCGTCCATCTTCTGCAAGTCGACGTACACGCAGCACAATGGGCGGCCCTGGCCGGTGCGTGCCCGTGCGCGGTGCTCCAGTTGCAGCAGGAGTGATGTCTTTCCGGTGCGGCGCTGGCCGTAAATCATCAGCAGCGGCGAGCGCGAGGGGTCGGCCAGGTTGGTTTCCACCCAACTCAGCGCCTGGCTACGGCCAAAGAATGGCGAGTTGGGCGCAGGCTCGATCGGCGGGCCGACGACATACGGGTTCGTGATCGGCTGATAGTGCACCGTCTGCGGCTCGACGAACTCGATCGGCTCCGAGAAGTTGAGCGTGGTGGATGATCCGGTCGGGTGCTCGTAAGTGACTTTGACGTTGATGACCACGCGCGGCTCGGACGGGCTGACGCGGAAGGCGACGGTGCGCCGCTCGCCGGGCATCACGCGACCGACGTAGGCCATCGACTCGCCGACGACCTTCAGCCCCGACGGTTCGATGAGCTGCACCTTCACATTGTCGATGACGGTCGAAGTGGACCACGAGGTCAATTCGCCGCGCAGCTCGGCCTGTCCGCCGCTGATGAACGCGCGCCTCGGCGTGAAGCGGAACGAGAGACCGGTCTGGTCGGTGGGCTGCGGCGAGACATCGATCTGACCAATCGCGCTCAGGACGTTCAGCACCGTTTCCGAGATCGGCTCACCGGCGATGGTGCGCAGCGACTCGATCTCGGCGGGCGAGACGAAGACGTGGCTGGCCTCTTCCACCAGCGAGTCGTCGGCCAGTTCGACCTCGAAGGTGTGGAACTCGTAATCCTTGAAGACCAGGTCGCGCCGCGAGAACTGCGTCAGAAAAATCGTGGCGTACTCGTGGACGATGCGGTAATCTTGCCCAATGCGGATACCCAGCTCTTCCCACAACTCGTTCTGGAGCGTCTTGGCGAACAGCCCGCCGTCGCGGCCCATATCCATCTTGCCGCCGACCAGGTTGTACATCTTCCAGTTGTGGTTCCACTGCAGCAGGTAACGCCGGTTCGCGCCGCGCCCGGAACGAATGATGGCGATGGCGCTCTGCTCTTTCAGCCCGCTGACCAGTTCGTCGATGACGGACGAGGTGGTCACGCTCTTGAGCGCGTGGTTGCTGGCGACCATCGCCGCCAGCAGCGCCAGGCGCTTCGACCACGGGCCGAAAGGAGGCCGGTCGAGGTTGGCGAACTTTATCGCGGCCAAACCCTGGAAGAACACGGCGACCGGGTAGTGCGCGCGGAACTGATCGGGTGTGCCGAACGATCGGGCGATGCTGCGCACGCTGTGCAGGAAGTACAGGACGTGCTCGAAGTACGTCAGGAAGCGCTGATAGAGCTGGTCGTACCACACCGGGTTGTGCGCCCGTAGCGCGTTCAGGAACATCGGGAACGACTCACCGGCGTGCGTCGTGAGCACGTTCTCCAGCAGCAGGATGAAGCGCACGGCGGTCTCGTCGTCCCACACGCCCGCCGCCACGATGTCGCGAAACAGATCATACAGGACGTGCGTGCGGAACTCGATTTCGAGTTTGGCCAGGTCGAAGTAGACGTGGCCGTAGCGCGCGTCGGCGAAGTCGATCAGCCACACCTGCGATTGTCCGTCGGCTTCCAGCAGGATATTGCCGGTGTTCAGGTCGCCGTGTGTGGCCGGCGAAATCAACGGCAGCGGCTGGATGATGTTTTCCTTGCCGATGTCCCACAGCAGCACGCGCGCGGCGACGAGCGGATCGATAAAGTGCTCCGAGCACACTTCGATGAACTTCGACCCTAACCGGTGCTGAAAATCGCCCAGCGTCGCGCTGATGCTGCTGTGCAGGACGACATCTTGCGTCTGGGTCACGCGGCCCTGCACGTCGACGCGTCGTCCCTTGCGGAAGATTGGGTGCACCAGTTGCGCTTTGCAGTCTTCGGCCAGCTCGACTTTGAAGCGCAAGACCGGATGATCTTTATCCTGGAGGGCCGAGGCGAGGGGCCGGCGGTAGGTCACGTCGTCCTGCAAGTACAAGATGCCGTTCTGGGTGTCGATCTCGGCGATCTCGAAGCCCTTCAGAGCGATCTCGGAATGCATGGCGCTGCCGCTCCGAATGGCGTTCAGCACCGGGTGGGTCGGGATGGTGGACATCGAGTCGATCCGGCTTTGATCGATGACCGGCACATCGCACGGCGCGCCGGGCGGGAGGATGACGGCGTCGGTCAGGCTGATCTCCGGCGGCAGGACGCGGGAGTACATGGGCGCCCAGAAGCGTAGCTCGACGTTCTCGCTGCCGACGTACAGCTGATTCAGGTTGAGCGCCAGTTGGGTGAGGACCGAGTCGATGACCTCGCGGCGCACTTCGTTGCGGTTGGTCAGGAATTTCATTAACGTGCTCGCTTCGCGCCGGGAGCCTGCCAGCATGTAACATGCACCGCCCAGGTGCTGGGCCTCGACGATCGGGCCTTGCAGTTGCCCGATGTGGCGATCGAGGCGGGGTTGGATCAGCCGCTCGAACTTCTCGCGCACGGCGCGCAGGCCGCCCGCCGATTCGATCTTCAAGATGCGCATGTGCTCGCGATACGGCTTGACGGTGTAAATGCGCGAACCGCTCAGGCCGGTGTCGAGCTGGAACAACTGGACGACCTCGCTGTTGCGGAACATGCGCTTGATGATGTAACGCTCTTCCAACGTGATCGATTCCAGATCGGCATAGTCCAGGCCGGGTTCCAACCGGGGTTTCTGATCGGGGTGTGCGTATTCCTCGAAGATCGCGTTCCAATCGATGGGCTTGAAGATGTGTTCGTTGATTTCTTCGGGCAGGCGACTGATCTGGCGCGATTGTTTCTTGACGAACAAGTCGGCGTTGATGGCGAAGAGTTTGGGGGTCAGCTGGCGGCCAAACAGCACGATCGGCAGGTCCTCGCGCAAGCGGTGCACCTGCTCGGTGAAGGCCGTGACCAGATCGGCGTCCGGATCGTCGGCATCCACGAACAGAAGGTCCAGATCGAGATCGGTTGCAATAGCGGCCTGCGCGCGCTCGTAATCGGCCTCGATCTTGAACGAGAAGTACTCGGTGTGCGCCAGTATGTTGTAGGGAAACTTGAGCGCGCGCGACTTGCGCGGCGCGGCCTGAAAGGTCTGCCCGACACACAGCGTTTTCAAGGGGATGTTCAGAGTCAGCAAATCGCGCATGGCCTGGTCACTTGGTCTGAACTGTGCGGTCTATGGTACTTGTGGCCTAAAGCGGTAGTGCCGATGGATAGTCTAAGCGACTATGGGATTGATATGGTTTGGGTAAGATTGTGCGTGAGTTGGGTATGCGTTGTCCACATTGGCATTTTTTGAATTGTGTATGATGGCGTTGGCTGTAAGTGCACCTCGCGCAGACAGTCGACCATAAGGATTTTGAATCGGGTTTGTGCGAAGTGCCGACAAACCGGATCCAAATTGGGCGGGTCATCAACGGATTGGAATCGGACAAGCGGACAGAAACGGATGAAGAAGGCGACCTTTGCAGAGGATGACGGTGTGAGGAATACCTCGCTGCAAGTCAACGAGTCAGCGACAGGTTGATTTCTTCTTGCACGATGGGGTCAGGTTCGACTGGCCGATGTTTTTCGAGGGTGGTTCGAGCGGTCGAGGTTCCGATGTGGCCGAGCGCCCAGGCCGCGTGCTCACGCACGCGCGGTTCGGGGTCGCTCAACGCCCGCCTCAGTGCCGGGAGGGCGGCCTCGTCGCGCCAGTTGCCGAGCGCGACGGCTACGTTGCGGAGCAAGCCCCGGCGCTTTGCGCGCAGGATGGGGGACCCCTTGAAACGTTCTCGAAATTGCTGGTTGGATAGTTGGATGAGGTCGAGCAGTTTCGGCGCGGCTCGATCGAGATTGACAGGGTAGAAGGCGCTCTCCGTCGCAGGCCGGGCGAAGCGCTGCGGCCACGGGCACACGTCCTGGCACTCGTCGCAGCCGAAGATGCGCTTGCCCATCAGCGGGCGCAGTTCGCGGGGAATGCTGCCTTTGATCTCGATGGTCAGGTAAGAGATGCAGCGGCGCGCGTCGAGAACGTAAGGCCCGACGAAGGCATCGGTCGGGCAGGCGGTGAGGCATCGCGTGCAAGTTCCACAGCCGATGCCCTTGAGCGGCGCGTCGTACTCAAGTTCCAGATCGAGAATGATCTCGCCCAGGAAAATCCACGACCCCAGGCGCGGATGGATCAGGCAGGTGTTCTTGCCGGTGAACCCCAGGCCGGTCTGCTCGGCGAAATCGCGCTCGAGCACCGGGCCGGTATCGATGTAGATTTTGGATTGTAGGCCGGGGATTTCGGACTGAATAAAATCGCGCAGTTGGCGAAGACGAGGGGCCATCACGTCGTGATAATCAAGCCCCCACGCATAGCGCGCAACCAGTCCACGCGACGGATCGCGTTTCACCTCGTCGGGCCAATCGACCGTGTAGTGACTCAGCCCGACGGCGACTACCGAGCGCGCATCGGCCAGGATGTGACGCACGTCCGATCGGCGCTGCGGGTCGCGGGTCATGTACGCCATCTCACCCGCGTGCCCATCCTCGATCCAACGAGTGTAGGCATCGGCATGGATCGCGCGCCCGGCCGGCGCGATGCCAATCAGATCGAAGCCCAGCTCGAGGGCTTTGCTCTTGACGCGGTCCGTGAGGTTCAAAGGGGGTTGGTTAGTTGGATAGTTGGTTAGTTGGATGGTTGGTTAGTCAGTTCGCTCGTGGCTCGTGGAGAAGTCGCTCAGCCAACTAACCAACCAGCAAACAAGGATCAACCTCTACTTGCGACCGTTGAGAATCTTCTTGAGGTACTGCCCCGTGTGGGATGCCTTGACCCTGGCGATCTCTTCCGGCGTGCCCTCGGCGACGATCTCACCACCGGCCTCGCCGCCCTCCGGCCCCAGGTCGATGATGTAGTCGGCCACTTTGATGATGTCGGGGTGATGCTCGATGATCAGGACGGTGTTGCCTGCATCGACAAAGCGCTGCAGCACGTCGATCAGCAAATGCACGTCGGCGGCGTGCAGGCCCACCGACGGCTCGTCGAGCACGTACAGCGTCCGCCCGGTGCTGCGCTTGCTCAATTCGCGGCTCAACTTCACACGCTGCGCCTCGCCGCCGGATAGCGTCGTCGCCGGCTGGCCGAGCGTAATGTAACCCAGTCCCACCCGATGCAGCGTCTCGAGTTTGCGTTGAAGCGGCGGGATGTTCTCGAAGAATTCGCGCGCCTCTTCGACGGTCATCCCCAGCACTTCGGCGATGTTCTTACCTTTGTAGCGCACCTGGAGCGTCTCGCGGCTGTAGCGCGCGCCGTGGCATACTTCGCACGGGACGAAGATGTCGGGCAGGAACTGCATCTCGATCTGCACCTGTCCCTGGCCTTCGCACGCTTCGCACCGCCCGCCCTTGACGTTGAACGAGAACCGTCCCGGCCCGTAGCCGCGCACTTTCGACTCGGGCATCCCCGCAAAGATGTCACGAATGTCGCCAAAGAAGCCGGTGTAAGTCGCCGGGTTCGATCGGGGCGTGCGGCCGATCGGCGACTGGTCGATATTGATGATCTTGTCGATGTGTTCGACGCCCTGAATCGACTTGTGCGCGCCGGCCGCCTCGTGCGCGTCGTGCAGAATCTGCGCCAGTCGCTTGTACAGCACCTCGATGACCAGTGTCGATTTACCCGATCCCGACACGCCGGTGATGCACACGAACTTGCCCAGCGGGATCTTCGCGTCGATCTTCTTCAGGTTATTCTCGCTGGCTCCCTTGACGACGAGAAACTTGCCGTTGCCGGCGCGGCGCGTTTCCGGCACGTCGACCTTCATCCGGCCCGACAGGTACGCGCCGGTAATCGACTTCTTGTCGGCCTTCAACTGATTGACCGTGCCTTCGAACACGACCTCACCGCCGTGGACGCCTGCGCCCGGCCCCAGGTCGACGATCCAGTCGGCGGCTTCCATCGTATCGTGGTCGTGCTCGACGATCAGCATCGTGTTGCCCAGGTCGCGCATGGCCTGCAATGTCTTGATCAGCCGGGCCTGATCGCGCTGGTGCAGGCCGATCGACGGCTCGTCCAACACGTACAGCACGCCCGTCAACTGTGAGCCGATCTGCGTCGCCAGGCGAATGCGTTGCGCTTCGCCGCCGGACAGCGTCGAGGCGGTGCGACTGAGTGTGAGATAGTCCAGTCCCACATCGACCATGAATTGGAGGCGCGAGCGAATCTCTTTGAGGACTTGCCTGGCGATGGTGAGTTGCCGGTCGGTCAATACCGGCGTCTTCTCTTTACCGTTGCCGCGTGCGCCGATCTCGTTCACCCAGGCCAGCACTTTCGTCACCGGCAGCACCGAGACTTCGGCGATGTTGCGCCCGCCGATCGTCACCGCCAGCGCTTCGGGCTTCAGGCGCGCGCCCTTGCAGGTAGGGCAGGGCGCATAAGTCATGTACTCTTCGATCTTGCTGCGGATGTAATCGCTCGTCGATTCGGCGTAGCGTCGCTGCATGTTAGGGATGACACCCTCGAACGTCGTCTCGTACACGCGCGTCCCGCCGTCGCGGCTCTGATAACGCACCTTGATGCGATCGTCGCCCGATCCGTACAGGAGGATGTCGAGCTGCGCCTGGTTGAGCGTGCGCACCGGAGCGCTCATGTCGATGTCGTAATGCTGCGCCGTCGCGCGCAGGATCTGGCGGTAGTAGGTCTCTTCGTCGCCGTTGCGCGGCCCCCATTCCAGCACGTTGATCGCGCCTTCGTCCAGGCTCAGGTCGGGGTTGTGGATCACGCGCTTGGGATCGATCTCCATGCGCGTGCCCAGCCCCTGGCATGTGGAGCACGCGCCGTGCGGCGAGTTGAACGAGAACGTGCGCGGCTCGATCTCCGGCAGGTTCGTCCCGTCGTACGCGCACGAGAAGCGCTCGCTGAAGAGCAGATCGGTCGCCGGTTCGGTCGAGATGTCGTTGACGATCACGACCCCGTCACCCAGCTTGAGCGCCGTCTCAATCGAGTCGGCCGCGCGCGAGCGGTCCTCGCCGCCAGGCCGGATCACCAATCGATCCACCACCGCCTCGATCGTGTGCATCTTGTACCGGTCGAGCTCGATGTCCTCGTTCACATCGATGATGCGGCCATCGACGCGCACGCGGACGTAGCCCATCTTGCGCACGTCCTCGAAAACCTGCTGATGGTGGCCGCGCCGATCCTTGACGAGCGGGGCCAGCACCTGGATACGCGCGCCTTCCGGCAGCGCCGTCACGGCGTCAACGATCTGATCGGACGTTTGCTGAAACACTTCGCGCCCGCACTTGGGGCAGTGCGGCGTGCCAACCCGCGCGTAGAGCAGGCGCAGGTAATCGTGAATCTCCGTCACCGTGCCGACGGTCGAGCGCGGGTTGTGGCTGGCGCTGCGCTGGTCGATCGACACCGCCGGGCTGAGACCCTCGATCTGATCGGCGTCGGGTTTCTCCATCAAGCCCAGGAACTGCCGGGCGTAGGCGCTGAGCGACTCGACGTAGCGGCGCTGGCCTTCGGCGAAGATCGTGTCAAAGGCCAGGCTAGACTTGCCGGAGCCGGACAGGCCGGTGATCACGACGAACAGATCGCGGGGAATCTCGACGTTGATATTCTTCAGGTTGTGCTCGCGCGCGCCGCGAACGATGATCTTATCCTGCGACATGAGGGCCCCTGTGAGATATTCCCTTGTATATACAGGTGTGCTCGGCCGGAAATGTGGCTGCACTCTGCCAATCGTAGATTATATCACGGCTGACATCCCCCGGAGGAAACGAATTTCCATCAACGGACTCACAAACGGACAAGCGGATGGGAACGGACGGCGATTACTGCCGCCAACGCAGTCCAACGGCGGCGAAAACACGAGCCGAGCAACGGACTCACAAACGGACAAACGGATTGAAACGGACACCGACGATCGCCGTCCGCTTCCATCCGCTTGTCCGTTTGTATGTCCGCTGATAGCCTCTTTCCTGCCGCCGCGCTATAATTGCACTCGCCAACCTCGCCTGTCTTGTCTGAAAGACCCAGGAGGCATTGTGCTGGGCAAACACACGGCTCACATGGAATTCCACGTCTCCCGCGCCGCGCGCGACCGCTACCAGTTCGACGAGTCGCTGTTCTCGCTGCACGGCAACGTCATCTTCGCCAATTTCCACGCCGCGCGCGCCTTCGCGCAGAAAATGAACGCGAAGCGCGATCTGGTTCGCTTCCCCGAGCAAGCCGTCAAAGCCGGCCAGATCAACGCGCTGGGACTGATCGATGAAATCTTGCACTTTGTCGTCGCCGAGTATCGCCGGCAGAAGAACCCGGAGTTGACGCGGCAGGCGCTGGTCGCGCTGAACGCCAAACTCGGCCAGGATGCAGTCGATGCGGCGCTGCGCAAATTCGCCGACGAGTTCCCCGCGCTCGCCGTCTATGGCCGCGAATCGAACGTCGATAATTATCTCGAAGGCGAGACGGGCGGTGTGCCGCATCGGCAGATCGTGCTGGAAGAAATGCTGATGCTGTGGGTGACGAACGCGAACCCGGCGACTGCGCCGTTCATGGAACTCTTCGACGACACCGCGATCGAGAAAGACACGGCCTACCTGCGCATCATCACCGGCCTGCGCGAGTTTCTCGGCACGCAGCCGGCCTTCGGCCCCGACAACCAAAACCTGATCGACATGCTGCGCGCCCCGGCGATCGCCGTGCCGCATTCGCTGCCCGGCCAGTTGGAGTACATCCTCACCCGCTGGGGAATCCTGCTCGGCAGTTACCTGTATCGCCTGCTGGGCAGCCTCGACCTCATCAAGGAAGAAGAGAAGCCGATGTTCGCCGGCTTCGCGGGCGAGAAGGCCGTGCCGGTTTTCGAGTTTGGGCTGGGCGGCGAGCCGGAGCGCTTCACGCCCGATCGCGACTGGATGCCGCGCCTGGTGCTGATCGCCAAAAACGCCTACGTGTGGCTCGATCAGCTCTCGAAGAAGTATCGGCGCTCGATCGTTCACCTTGACCACATCCCCGACGAAGAGCTTGATACACTTGCGCGGTGGGGCATCACCGGCCTGTGGCTGATCGGCTTGTGGGAACGCAGCTCGGCTTCGCAGCGCATCAAGCAAATGATGGGCAACCCCGATGCGGTCGCGTCGGCCTACTCGTTATTCGATTACTCGATCGCGCAAGACCTCGGCGGCGAGGCCGCATTGCACAACCTGAAAGAGCGGGCCTGGCGGCGCGGCATTCGTCTGGCGAGCGACATGGTTCCCAACCACATGGGCATCGAGTCGCGCTGGATGGGCGAGCATCCCGATTGGTTCATCGCGCTCGACTATAGCCCGTTCCCGTCGTACACCTTCAACGGCCCGAACCTATCCAACGACGGGCGTATGGGCATCTATTTGGAAGATCACTACTACGCACGCACCGATGCCGCCGTCGTCTTCAAGCGCGTCGATCACGCCAACGGCAGCGCCAGGTATATCTATCACGGCAACGACGGCACGAGTTTGCCGTGGAACGACACGGCGCAGCTGAACTACCTCAAGCCCGAAGTGCGCGAGGCGGTGATCCAGACGATCCTGCACGTCGCGCGGCTGTTCCCGATCATCCGCTTCGACGCGGCGATGACGCTCGCCAAGAAACACTATCAACGCCTGTGGTTCCCCGAGCCGGGGACCGGCGGCGCGATTCCCTCGCGCGCCGACTTCGGCTTGACGCGCCAACAGTTCGACGCGGCGATGCCGATCGAATTCTGGCGCGAACTGGTCGATCGCGCAGCGGCTGAAGCGCCCGATACGCTGCTGCTGGCCGAGGCGTTCTGGCTGATGGAAGGCTATTTCGTCCGCACGCTGGGGATGCACCGCGTGTACAACAGCGCGTTTATGAACATGCTGCGTGACGAAGACAACGCCAAGTATCGGTCGGTGATCAAGAACACGTTGGAGTTCGAACCGGAGGTGCTCAAGCGCTACGTGAACTTCATGAATAACCCGGACGAGCGCACGGCAGCCGATCAGTTCGGCAAGGGCGAGAAGTACTTCGGCATCTGCACGTTGATGGCGACGCTGCCCGGCTTGCCGATGTTCGGGCACGGTCAGGTCGAAGGCTTCGCCGAGAAGTACGGCATGGAGTTCCGCCGCGCGCTGTGGGACGAGCAGCCGGACCTGGGGCTGGTGCAGCATCACGAGCGCGTGATCTTTCCCTTGTTGCATCGCCGCCACCTCTTCGCCGACGTGCGCGACTTCCTGTTGTACGATTTCTACACGCCCGAAGGTCACGTCGACGAGAACGTGTTCGCCTACTCGAACCGCTTCGGCGGTGAGCGCGGGCTGGTGGTGTATCACAACAAGTTCGCCTCGACGCGCGGCTGGATTCGCACCAGCGCCGCGTACGCGGTGAAGTCCGGCGGCGATCGCACGCTGGCGCAGCACACCCTCGGCGAAGGGCTGGGGCTGCACGCCGCCGAGAACATGTACACGGTCTTCCGCGATCACGTCTCCGGGCTGGAGTACATTCGCCACAGTAACGAGTTGTGCGAGAAGGGGCTGTACGTCGAGCTGGATGCCTACAAGTGCCACGTCTTCCTCGATTTCCGCGAGCTGCCCGACAACGAGTGGCACCAGCTTGCGCACCTGGCGTCGTACCTGGGCGGGCGCGGCGTGCCCAGCATCGACGAGGCACTGCGCGAGATCTTCTTGCAGTCGGTGCACTATCCGTTCAAGGAACTCGCCAATGTTGACCTGTGGCGACATCTCACGACGATCCGCGCCGACAGCATTGCCGATCTGGACGACGTAGAGCGCCGCACGGTGCATCTGCTCCACGAGATCAAGCGGCTGATGGGCGGCGCGGGCGACGAGTCCGTCATTGCGCGAGATACCCGCCGCAAGTTGGAAACTGTCCTGAAACTTAGAGATGCTGCACGTGAGCACACGGACAAAAAGCGATCCCCACTGTCCTCACTGCTCACTGACCAACTGTTTACTGACCAACTGTTCACTGACCGACTGTTCACTGATTTGCCGGAGTGCCGCGATTACCTGCTGAAGAACCTGCGCGACGATGTGTCGACGTGGGGCACGCTGTTCGGTTGGTTGTTCGTGCACGACCTCGGGCGGATCATCGCCGAACAGGATTTCGAGCAGCGCAGCCGCAGTGGCATCGATGAGTGGCTGCTGGGCCGTATCCTCGCCGGCGCGCTGCAAGACTTCGGGGTGGATGAACCGGCGTCGTGGTGGGCCGTGGTGACGATCCGCATCTTGACCGCACAGCAGCATTGGTTCGTATTCGATTCAGCGGGTCACTCACAAGCGTATCAGGTGCTATCGGCTCTGCTGATGGATGACGATGTGCGGCGCTTCATTCAGATCAACCGCTACAAAGATACCCTGTGGTTCAACAAAGAATCCTTCGAGCAACTGCTGTGGTGGCTGCTGACGGCTGCCGTGATTGCGATTGGGTCGGATGTCGATCGGCCTGACGCAGATGCCGCGAAAGCCATTCGAGCCTGTTACGACGTGGTGAGGCGTCTGCTCGCGGCAGAAGAACAATCCGGCTATCAGGTGGAGAAACTGATGGAGGCGGCCTCTTAGAGCCTATCCGAAAACCTCGGAACGCGGACTTCAGTCCGCGCAGGCTGACCCGACTCCGCTGCAATGCGGGGGCAAGTGAGCCTGCGATCCGGTTTTCGGATAGGTACTTAGGGCTTGTCAAGGAATAACTCCGCAGATTGTCATGCTGAGCGCAGCGAAGAATCTCTGCCCGACAAGCCGAGACCCTTCGCTGCGCTACCCAGAAACTTGCGCCATGGCCGGCGTGCGCCCGCCGATGAACTCGGCGGGCTACACAACAGCGTC
>DATBWU010000245.1:0-3434 GCA_036514635.1 Anaerolineae bacterium
CCCGCTGTGGGACTTTCCCACCGGCACGCTCGCCAACCGCGAAGTTGCGGCGCACCTCGTCAGCCAGACGCTCAACTGGATGCTGGTTCCGCCCACCGTGCTGCGAGACGGGCCGCACGGCCCCGGCATGGTACAGTTCTACGTCCACAGCGACCCGGACGAGCACTACTTCACCTTCGGCAAGCGTTTCTCCGATCAGCTGAAAAAGATCGCGCTGTTCGACGTGTTGATCAACAACGCGGACCGCAAATCGGGCCACTGCCTGCTCGACGAGAACGAGCACGTGTGGGCAATCGATCACGGTATCTGCTTCCACGAAGAGCCTAAGCTGCGCACGGTCATCTGGGAATTCGCCGGGCAGCCGATCCCGCAGTCCCTGCTGAAAGACCTGCGCACGCTGCGCGGGCGATTGAGCGCCGAATCCGACCCGGTCGCACGAGCCTTGAGCCAGTTGCTCTCGTGCGATGAGTTAATAGCGCTCCGCCAACGCGCCGATCGGCTGATCGCGCAAGCCCGATTTCCTCATCCCGGCCCCAACCGGCACATTCCCTGGCCGCCGGTTTAGCCCTCACCCTTCACCCCCGGGGAGATGGGTGAGGGCGGCTTGACCATCTTCGCCTGCCGCCATACAATAGCGGCAATGATAAAAGCTACCACTCCTCCACCCTCGTCTCCGATCCAGCCCGCTCCCGACGAACGCGCCGTCGTGATGCACACCTGGTCAATCCAGGCCGAGTGGAATGCGCCGACGATCGTCGGCGGAAAGGGCGCACTGTTCTGGGACGAGCACGACAACGCCTACATTGATATGAGCAGCATGGCTGAGTGCGCGAATCTCGGCCATCAGCATCCGCTCGTCGTCGAGGCGATCCGTAAGCAAGCCGAGGCGATGTGCTATGCATCATCGGCGTGGGGATCGCGCCCGCGCGCCGAACTGGCTGCGCGCCTGCTCGAACGATCGGGCTTCGAGGGCGGGCGCGTGTTCTTCACGCTGGGCGGAGCGGACGCCAACGAGAACGCGATCAAACTGGCGCGCTGGGCGACGAATAAGCCGGTGGGCAAGGTCCTCACGCGCTATCGGTCGTACCACGGCGCGACGCACGCGGCGATGGAGTTGTCCGGCGACAATCGCGGTTGGACCTACGCGCCCGGCACGCCGAACGTCGTCCACGCGCTGCCGCCGTACTGCTACCGCTGCCCGTTCGGGTTGCAGTATGACTCGTGCGGTATCCGCTGTGCGGATCACATCGCCGAACTGATCGAGTGGGAAGGGCCGAGCACAGTCTCGGCCATTTTGATGGAGCCGCACGCCGGAAGCAACGGCATCGTCGCGCCGCCGGAATACTGGCCACGCCTGCGCGAGATCGCGTATCGCTACAACGTCCTGCTCATCGCCGATGAAGTGATGAGTGGCTTCGGGCGCGTGGGGCATTGGTTCGCCTGGCAGCAGCATGGCGACGTCGCCAGGCCGGACATGATGACGCTGGCAAAAGGCTTGACCGGCGCGCACATTCCGCTCGGTGCGGTCGTCGTATCGCGCAAAGTGACAGAGCACTTCGAGCACCAGATGTTGTACACCGGCCTGACCTACAGCGGCCATCCCCTGGCGTGCGCGGCGGGCGTTGCCGCGCTCGACGCCTATCGCGACGAAGATTTGATCGCGCGCTCGCACGACCTGGGCGCGCGGCTGCACACCGTGTTACGCTTCCTGGAAGAGACGCATCCGTCAATCGGCGACATTCGCGGGCAGGGATTGTTCGCCGTGGTCGAGATGGTGAAGAATCGGGAGACGAAAGAGCCGCTGTCGCCGTGGCCGCAAACCGCGCCCGCGCTCCGGCGACTGGTGGACGAAGGCCGTAAGATGGGCGTGTCGTTCGCCGTGCGCGGCAATCTGATTCTGCTGGCTCCGCCGCTGACCATCGAGCAACGACATTTGATCCAGGCGCTGGAAGCGCTGGACAAACTGCTGCCGATGTGCGATGCGGAAGTTACGAAGAAACGCGACGAGCGAGCAGTGGGCAGTGAGCAGTAAGCAGTGAACAGTGAACAAAGGGCAGTGAATAGTGGTCGGCGAACGGTGACTGGAAGCGTGCTGATTCACTTCGCCTGGTCGCCGCCGTCGGGGCGAGTCAAGGCTGCCTATCGAGTCGACGTGCTGGAATATCAGGCGAAAGGCGATCGTTACATCTGCCGATTGGTCGAGTTGGCGTCTGTGGAACGCAGCGGATCGGGCGATGAGGTGAACGACGAGCAACTGCGTGGACTGCTCGGCAAATGTGTGCGCGTGCCGGGCGAGGGGCTGAACGGCATGGTTCTGCCGTTGAAGATGGCGACACTCGACGGGACGCTGTCCCGACCGTACTTCTTCGACCCGCCCTGAGAGGCTGTTTGGAAAATCGAGTTTGCACCGCAGAGACGCTGAGATCGCAGAGAAGTCTTTTTCACCCCAGGAGGTTCGAGCATGGCAACTCCAACCGGTAAGAAGTCCAACAGCAAGACGGTAAGGAAGCCTATAAAGAAAACTGCGGTGAAGACCCGGGCCGTTGCGAAGAAGATGACGGCCGGCGGCAATGGCGCGTTCAAGTTGACCTACGCGACGATGTTCGATCCGCCGGAACTGCTGCACACCAACTTCGAGAAGGCACTGGCGAAGGTCAAGGCGGAACTCGGCCAAGACCATGCGATGATCATCAACGGGCAGGATCGCTACGTCGAAGCCAAATTCGAGGATCGCAGCCCGATCAACACCGACTGGGTGCTGGGCACGTTCCAAAAAGGCGGCGCGCAAGACGCCCAAGATGCGCTGATCGCCGCGCGCGCGGCGTGGCCCAAGTGGGCAGGCATGAAGTGGCAGGATCGCGTCAAGCTGCTGCGCAAAGCCGCCGGGCTGATCGAGAAGCGTGTGTACGAGATCGGCGCGGTCATGGCGCTGGAAGTCGGCAAGAATCGCCTGGAAGCGCTCGGCGACGTGCAGGAGACCGCCGACCTGATTTCCTACTACTGTGACCAGATGGAGATCAACAACGGCTACACCAAGCCGATGGGCATTGATCCACTCAAGGGCTACACGGCGCGCAATCTCAGCGTGCTCAAGCCCTACGGCGTGTGGGTCGTGATCTCGCCGTTCAACTTCCCCTTCGCGCTGGCGGGCGGGCCGAGCGGCGGGGCGCTGGTCGCGGGCAACACGGTCGTATTCAAGCCGGCGTCGGACACGCCATACACGGGTCGCCTGCTGGCCGAGGTCTTCCGCGATGCCGGCTTGCCAGACGGCGTGTTCAACTTCGTCACCGGCGGCGGATCGACCGTCGGCGAGACGCTGATCACCAGCCCCGAAGTCGACGGTATCACTTTCACCGGATCGTACGACATCGGCATGCACATCCTCAAGACGTTCGCTTCGGGCAAGTGGCCGCGACCGTGCATCGCCGAGATGG
>DATBWU010000246.1:0-10222 GCA_036514635.1 Anaerolineae bacterium
ATCGTGCGCAGCACCGTGCGCCCCACTTCGCCCGCGCCGACGATCACCACGCGCGCCACGCCGACGCCGCGCTGGCGCAGCTGCGCCAGCGCCAGACCCCAGACTATCCGGCTGATGCCCAGGTAAACCACGATCAGCAGCGCATCGTATCCAAACAATAAGCGCGAGAACACCGCCACGTCGAAGAACGTCACGGCGATCAGCACCGCCACCGCCACCAGCGTGCTGCGGACGATCGGCGCCATCCTATCCAGCCACGTCGTATTGCGGCGCAGGTCGTACCCGCCGCCGAGCCGGAACAAGATGGGCAGCAAAACGGCCTGGGTCAGCATCAGCGGCACGTACCCGCTGAACGGCGTCGTGTAGCTAGGGTCGATTGCCCGGAGCAATTGCAGCTCGATGCGGGCGACATAGGCCGACAGGAACGCCAGGTTGACCAGCACCAGGTCGCTGATCAGCATGGCGGCTGTCACCCAGCGAGGATAGCGGCGAGGCATTTAGTGTGACTTTCTATAAGGTCGCTGTGGTAACCACCAAGGCACCAAGACACTAAGCCCCCCAAGTTTTCTTTGTGTTTCTTTGTGCCTTGGAGTCTTGGTGGTGAGTCTTCAGGCAGGCTCTAAGCGAGAAGCGACAATGCCTTCCGATACGATTCGACCGTCGCCCGCGCCGTCGCCTCCCAGGTGAAGCGCTTCGCGTGCTCGATCCCGCGCCGCGATCGATCGGCGCGCAAGGCTTCGTCTTCCCAGACGCGGCGCATCGCCTGCGCCAGGCCGGGCACATCCTCCGGCCCGACCATCAACCCGGCCTCGCCCACCACTTCCGGCAGCGAGGCGGCATTCGACGTGATCACCGGCGTGCCGCACGCCATCGCTTCCAGCGGCGGCATGCCGAAGCCTTCGTACAGCGAGGGATACACGAACGCCGTCGCCGCGTTGTACCACAGCGGCAGGTCTTCCGCCGGCGCGAAACCTTCGAAGCGCACACGATCCTCCAAGCCGAACGCTTTCACCTTCGCAAAGAGCGTATCATACATCCACCCTTTACCGCCCACCAGTATCAGTTGCCAGTTGGCAGTGTGCCAGTTATCAGTGTGCCAGTTGGCAGTTATCTGTTGCGCGAACGCCTCGAGCAACCGGCCCAAATTCTTGCGCGGCTCCAGCGTGCCCAGGTAGAGAAAGAATCGATCGGGTAGATCGTGCCTGCGGCGAAAGGCTTCGACCTCGCTTTGCGGCAGCGGTCTGAAGCGTGAATCGACGCCGGGATACGCCACGTCGATCCGATCGAGCGGCACGTCGTACACTCGATTCACGTCGCGCCGGGCGCACTCCGAAATCGCGATGACGCGCCGCGCGCGTCTCAACGAAAGCCGTGTGAAGGCGCGCAGGTACGCCTGGTTCGCGCCGCGAAACAATTCGGGGAACAAGGCGAAACTGAGATCGTAGACCGTGATTACGGTTGGCCGGCGCGATAGGATCGGCGCAACGAAGGCTGTCGCGTGCAGCAGATCGGGCCGGTCGCGCCACACGACGAACGGCTGAACCCACTGCTCCCAGGCGATGCGAAGTGGCGGGCGTACCGTCGGCCAGCGCGTCGATCGCGAGCGCACATCGATCGGCGGCTGCGCGTTGGTGTACACCGTGTAACGGAACGCGTCGTCCACCTTCGGCAAGTTGTGGAGCAGATGAGCGATATAAGTGTGGATACCGGCGCTGCGATAATCGGCTGCCCCGCGCGGAGCGAGCAAGTGCGCGCTGATCGCGACGTGGGGCCGCGTGTCGTGCATGACGAGATTATACCAAATACTGGTTACTGACCACTGATGACTGATGACTGACCAGTGAACAGTGATCAGTAACCAGTGAAACAGCGATCAGGCGGCGAGCACAGCGCGATAGACGTTGGCTGTTGCCAGCGCGATTTGTTTCTGCGTGTAGTGTTGCAGGATACGCTCGCGACCGCGTGCGATTAGGTCCCGGCGCAGGCCGGCATCGCGCATCAAGCGTTGGATGCACGCGCGCAGAGCAGCGACATCACCTTCCGGGAAGATCAGCCCGGCCTCGCCGATGACATACGGAATCTCACCGCAGGTCGATCCGATCACGGGCACGCCGCAAGCCATCGCCTCGATCAGCGTCCGCCCGAATTGTTCTTTCCAGTTGCGCTTCGTGCGCGAGGGCAGCACCAGCACGTCCAGCGCGCGGTACACCGCCGGCAACTCCTTCGAGCGGAGCCAGGGCCGGAACATCACGCGCTGGCGCATGCCAAGTCGATTGGTGAGCGAGGCCAGCATCTTGCCCGTCGGCCCGCTGCCCACGATGACCAGTTGCCAGTTGCCAGTTAATCCGGCCAGTGCCCGCACCAAAAGATCGACACCCTTCTCTTCGACGAGGCGACCCACGTAGCCAATGGTGAAAGTGACCGGCACTTCGACGCCGGTCGCCTGTGGCGAATAGATGTCCGGATCGACGCCGAACTGCGGGATGACTTCGACGCGACCTTTGAAGCCTTTCGCACGCCACACCTGCGCGCTGTCGTGATTCCCGGCGATGCAGGCATCGGCCCCACTCAACACCGCGCGCTCGATCACGTCGAACGGGAAGGGATAGCGCCGGTTGAGGTTCTGCCAGGCGAAGAACACGGTCTTTGCCCTCAGCCGCCGCGCGATGCGCAGCACGTGATACGTGGCGTAGTTGTATGGCTCTTCGTCGATGTGGATCAGATCGGGTCGCAGCGCGTCCAGATGACGGGCTATGCCTGGAAAGAAATAGAGGTGATAGTTGCCGTTGAAGGCGATCCGCTCGACGATCAACCGATAGCCGCTCACGTGCTCGCGCTCCAGCGCGATCGTCCCGCGTTCGTCGCGCCAGGACGGCGGGACGATCACCGTAAGGTTGATGTCGGGCAGCGCGGCTAGTTCTTCGAGCTTGCGTTGATACGCGCCGACCAGACAGGCTTTGGAGACGAGCGCGATGCGCATGAGTATCCTTTCAACGAGGCGGGTCTATTGTAACAGATGCGACAACGGGCGTGATTGATCGGCAGTGGACGATTTGTGGTTAGCGAGAAGCGTGTCCGAATTATTCGCAGGGGACTTGACAGCGGCGAGATGAGCAGTATGCTGATGGTTGGCAATTGAATACTCATAACCTCGCACACGCCGAACGTGGAAGACCCACTTCTTCTGTTTGGCGTTTTCTGTCACCGGCCTTACCAGACAACATGAGGAAACCGCAAGATCCGTAAGACCATTTGCGATGCTAATGAGAGATAGGTCGTTAGTTGTTAATCGAATACTCATGGCGGCACACTTGTCGAACGCGGAAGGTTCCTGTTTCTTAACTTAATAGGGGGAAACGATGAGCAGACGACTTGCAACCACCGTTCCGGTGACTTTTCTAATCTTGATCTTCGCCACAGCGGTGACTCGGGCCGCGTCAAATACTCAGCCTTTCTCTAGCTCACCCTTGCCGACTCCCACTCTGATTTACTCTCCCTTGCCAACTCCTGATGTTTCTCTGTTGACGCCTACGGTTCTTCTGCCGCCTACCCCTACCCCATCGGCAGAATCGCAGATTGCGCTCAATTACATTGGGGAGAAGTACGGCATTCCCGTAGCGCAGTTAATAATCGTCAACGAGCATCGGCGCGAATATGCCGAACTGGGCCGTTCTTTTCGCGCCTTCAGTCTGGTTGACTCCAAAGGCGAGCACTTCTTCGAACTGATGGTTGATCTGAAAGATCATTCTGTGGTAGAAGATGTAGCCGCGATTGAACAGTTGGAGGCCGATGCTGCCCGGAGGAAATATGGCAAGCTGGAGCCTGTCTTGTATGAGCGGCTCCAGGCGATGCAGGATAGTGACGTTGTGAGCGTAACGATTACGGTAGCACGTCCATCAGGTCCGGGCTTGCCTGAGTTCGAGCAGGTGGCCGCGGCAACTCTAGTTGCCAAATATCCAGAGGCGCGGGCAGCAGTGGAACGCGGCACCAAGCCAATGGATGTGGAAGACCCAGTGGTAGCGCAGCAGATCGAGACAGAGCGCAGTCACATCATGTCAACTCTGATAGCCCAACGAGAGGCACCTTTAGTTGAGGCGGCGCGAGTTCTGGCTGAGACGCTGAATGCTCAAGGGATTCCAGTTCAAGCGAACCAGGGTGCTTCGGTATCTGGTCTGCTCTCGAAAAAGGACATCCTGCTGATTGAGCAGCGAGATGATGTTGGCCTGATCTATCTGGTTCAACAAGAGAGAGGTATTGTGAGTCTGGCGGAAGGTGCTTCTGCATCTTCCGCTGTTGAAGGAACAGACACGTCGGCATTGACGGGGTCGCTACTGCTAGGAATCGGGATTCTCAGCATGCTGATCGTGTTTCGGATGATAAGATTGGTGAGGCGGAATAGGCAGGCGAGACAAGGATAGCTGATCTGAGAGCATTCGGTAATTATTTCGCGCCTGCCGCTCTTTTGCCTACGAACATAGCTTCACCATCGTTGTCCCACGGGGATTGTTTCGAAGATCGCGTTCAGTGCTGAGGAGATGCAAATGAATAAGCAGCAAGTCTTGAGAAGCGGGCTGATGAGTCTTGTCTTCCTAGCAGGACCGATCCTAAATGGGTGCGCAAATCTGCAACCCCAAGACCTATCTTTCGAAACCATTTCTCAGGGTGTAGGTTTTCCTACTGGTCGGAGCTATGATGGGAAAGAGCCCAACTTTCTTGTAATCACCGAGCCCAGGGAAGTTGATGATCCTGGACTAGGGGTACAGTTTACTTCCGAACTGGTCGAACAGCTGCGTGGTGTAGATTATCGCCGCAGCTTCGCTATTGTTGTATTCAGAGGACTACTAAGTGCTCTAAACCGGGAGTACACGGTCGATATCTTCCAGATTACTCGCTTGGGGGACAAGGTGGTGTTAAAAGTGCATCTTGGAGTGCCCAGGCCAGGCTCGATAACAAGCCCGGCGTACTCTTCCCCCTACCGCGCTATCGTCGTTTCTAAGGAAGGGGAGTGGGCACGGGAAATTAGCTTTGTTTTGGAAGTTGATGGACAAGCAGTAATAGAACGCACCTATTTCGTCCCTTGATTCAGTTCACAGCCGATCACCCAACCATGGAACCGCTTTCGCAATTTCACCAGGAGACATTGCGATGAAAACCTCAATAAAGATTCGGTCATCGCACATCATTGTAGCCGCTTTGTTACTGACCGCATTTCTCACGCCCAGGCTCACCTCACCCTCCACGACACAGGATAAGATGCCCTTTGACTCTCCCCTTCCAACCAGCTCTCCTCTTCCAACTCCGCGAGCACCAGCCCCAACACTGTCACCCCCCTCGGCTGAAGTCCAGATCGCTCTAAGGTACATTGTGGAGAAGTACGGTATTCCAATAGAGCAACTGGCGATCGGCAACGAACACTATCGGGAGTATGTCGAGTTGGGTCGCGCTTTCCGTGCCTTCAGTCTGTTCGATCTTAAAGGTGAACGATTCTTCCAAGTGATGGTTGATCTCAAGGATCGCACCGTGGTGGAAGACGTAGTTGCAATTGAGCGGGCCGAAGCGGAGGCTTCCCGGCAGAAATAGGGCAAGATCGAGCCCACCCTATATGAACGGCTTCAGAATGCAGCTGACGATGAGTTGATCGGGGTCGCCATCTGGGTGGCAGGTAAGCCACGTCGCAGCCAGGAGGAACTCTTCGCTGAACTAGCGGCCAAATTTCCAGAAGCCGGGACTGCGATGGAGCGATCGGGAAACCCGTTTGACGTGGAAGACCCTGAGGCGAGGACGAGGATCGAGCTGGCATACTCTCAGATGCTGGCAGAGGACTTGCGACCTTTGGTGCAGCCAGTGGTGGACTATTTGAAAGCCCAGGGACACAACGCGACAACCTTTGACAGCCTTCCAGCAGTCACATTAACGCTCCCCAAGCACGTCATCCTGAACTTGAATGATAGGCCAAACGTTGGAAAGGTCTTTCTGGCTGAAGGGCAGATTCAATCGATGTTGAGTTCAGCTGTGCCTACGAATCGTGTACCCGCAGTCTGGTCGCGAGGGTTTGATGGCACTGGTCGCAGCATCGCTATTATTGAGCCTGGAGATGCAGATCTCTCGTCCTCTTCCGCAAACTGCCCAGCTAATAATTGCTTCCGCCATCCTGGATATATCAGGCACGGTTTTGGAGGCTTGACCGATCATGCGACCCAGGTTGCGAGCGCCGCGGCGAGCGACCATTCAACCTATAAAGGCGTTGCTCCGGGCGTAACGATCCACCGTGCGGGAATTCCAGTTGACACCTGGGCCTCATTTGTTGAGACCTTAGAGTGGGCTCTTAGAGCCGAAGGTGCCAACGCTGACGTGGTCAACTCAAGTGCCGGTGTTAAGACGGGACAATCCATGAGCTTCTTAGATCAGGCTTTTGATTGGTTGGCACTTTCATATCGTAGAACAATCATCGTCGCGGCCGGAAATCAAAGCACATGTGATCAGTCTGGAGGGCATATAGACCTATGCAGCCCGGCTAAGGCGTGGAATGTGCTCGCTGTCGGGGCCTATGACGATAAGGACAACTCAAACTGGTCTGATGACGCCATGATGGATACTTCCAGCTATCTTAATCCCTCTGGGGACCGAGAGAAGCCGGAAGTAGTAGCACCGGGCGTTAATATCGTGAGTATTGGCTTGAATGGAAACCTTATCACCGATCTCAATCTCAATGGTGGTACCAGTTTTGCTGCGCCTCAAGTGGCAGGCTTAGCGGTACTGCTTATCCAGCGAAACCCATCACTACGCTCGGTACCGGAAGCCCTACGAGCCATCGTCATGGCTTCTGCCGTACACAATATCCAAGGACCGAGTAATATCCCGGCCGGGCAAGAGTTGAGAGATGGTGCGGGAGGCATCGATGCGGCCCTGGCCGACGCAGTGGCTGGGAATGGCATCACCAACTTCGACAACGTGACGCCTTGTAATAGTCCGTGCTGGTGGGCACTGTATATAAGTGAGACTAACTTTCCAGTGAACACCTACCTGAATCGCTACTTCAGGGCTTCGCGCGGTGAACATATTCGAGTTGCCATTTCCTGGTGGTCAAATGCCTACTGTTCGAGCACAAGCAGTTGTGTTTACGATTATCTGACCACGGGCTTGAATTTGGGCGTTTTTGCTCCTGATGGTTCGCTGGTGCCCGGTGCATGGTCGGCAAGCTATGACAACAATTACGAGTTGGTGGAGTTCATAGCTCCTCAGACCGGGCAGTACAGAATTGGTATTCAGAAGTATAGTTCCAACCCTGTCGAATGTTGCAACTACCTCGGCATCGCCTGGGTCAAGGATGCCACCTACCTGCCCGACCTGCGCAACAACTATAACGGAGATAACCGAGTCGCTGAATTGTACGTGCGCAATGAAGGTGCGGTGACCCGCGATGCTACTTTTGGCCCGGCTCCGCCGGTCACGGTTCATTACTTTGACGTGAATGGCAACCCGACTCCTAAAGTCTCTGATACTTGCAGCCTGCTCCCGAACTATTGGTGCTGGATTCCGGTGAATGCTTACAATCGCATCCCTTCTAACAGCACCGGCTCAGCCATCGTGGGCGGCGGTGAGGACGTAGCGGCGATTGTCACCCTGCAACGCTCTTTTCCGTCATGGTCTAGCGGCGCCTATGCCGGATTCATCCAGGGCAGCCGGACGTTTTACGTGCCTTTGGTCATGCATCAGCTCAACACAGCCAGCGGTATCGGCAACAGCCAGATCGCAATCCAGAACGTCGGCACCTCGCCTGGAACCGTGTACGTGTATCTGTATGGAAGCCCGGGTTTGGGAAACTACGTCTACCCGATTCCCAACATCCCGGTGGGCGCTACTCGCTACTATGATCTGTACAATCTGCCTAGCGGTTGGATCGGCGCTGCTCGTGTCTTAAGCCTGAGCAGTAGTGGCAAACTTGCCGTGGTCGCACACTTATTCACCGGGCCAGATGGTATGCAAACGTTCAATGCTCTTCCTGCCGAGAGTTTAGTACTACAACGAGACTTCAGCTTACTCCGAGACTTTGACTGGCTCTCTGCGGTTCAGAACGGGTCGTTTGGAAGGTGCGAAGTCTCGGAGTAATACGATCTCTCGTTGTAGTATTAGGCCGAACATGGTTGGTGCCCCTGTTTACGTCGCGGCTGGCCAATGGTCTCAGCACGCCCATTACAGTCCAGAACCTGAGCGGCGGCACCATTGCGGCAGGCGGTATTCAACTTACGTGCAAGGCCGATGCGGGCAATACCGTGCCGCCTACCACTCTCAATACGAGCAACACAACGGCAGTTGCGAACAATACGCCGTACTTCTTCAACCCGGTTGTGGACACGACGACTTTTCCCACCGCTTGGTTTGGCTCGTGCCGGATCACAGCCAGCGGCAATGCCGTGTCCTTCATGCAAATGCGATTCGTGGGAACGAGTACGTCAAATGCTGCCGCTTATGAGGCCATCAATGCGAGCGGCACCGCCCGCGTGATTTCGTTTCCACGGGTAGCAGAGCGGATGGCGGACGGCTTTGCAACCGCTGCAACAATTCAGAACCCCAGTCTTTCCAACCCGGCCCATGTGGTTTTGAACTACACGGCGAATTGTTCATCCTACAGCAGCGTCGTGGTAGCGCACGAGATTCCAGCTGGCGGCAGTCTGATCCGCAATCATCGACTGCCGGGGACGGATGGTTTGCCAGATGGTTGGTGTGGCTCGCTGACTGTAACGTCGAGCGATCAACCAATCGATGGCTTCATCCAATTGACCAACATCAACAATCCACCCGGAGATTCATTTATGGCTCACAATGCGATCGTCCGACCTTAGCCCGGCTAAAGCAGACCCAATTCGCGCGAAACCCCTCGAAGAGACCTGGTGATTATTCACATCTCGATGGCTCTCTGTCCGCGTCCTCGCGGGCAGCCCGCGAGACGCGGGCCTGGAGCATTTGTGTGCAATCACCAGGAAGAGACCTCTTGACCTGGCGGGCTCGCTCGATCGCGAGGTGGCTCGTTTGTTCCGACCTGTTGCCCATGCTATAATCTCGCCATCCCTGGTAGCACGAGACACAGGCCGGATCAGTTGAAACCAACTATCCAACGAAATCTGATTGAGTGGGCTCCGGTCCTCGGATTGATGCTCCTGGCCGGAGCCTTTCGTTTGATTGCGCTCGGCGCGGCCCCGCCCGGCCTATACCGCGACGAGGCCTTCTACGGCCTCGACGCGCTGAGCGTGCTTGGCCGCGCCCCCGTCCCTCCATACGATTCGCCCGGCCTGGCATCCATCCCCGTTTACTTCCCCGCCAACCACGGCCGCGAGCCGCTGTTCATCTACCTGGTCGCGCTGTCGATCGGCGTGCTGGGCCCGACGCCGCTGGCCGTGCGCCTGCCGTCGGCGCTTGTGGGCACGCTCACGATCCCGGCGACGTATTGGATGGCGCGCGAGCTGTGGGGCCGGCGCGTTGGGCTGATTACTGCCACACTGATGGCTGTGACGCTGTGGCCGGTTCACCTGAGCCGGATCGGGTTCCGCGCCGTGACGCTGCCACTCGTCGCCGCGCTGGGCATCGGCTTGACGGTTCGCGCCTGGCGCAGCGACCGCCGCCGCGATTGGCTCTTCGCCGGAGCGATGTGGGGCCTGGCTTTTTACACGTACCTGGCCGCCCGATTTGTGCCGCTCCTCTTTATCCTCTTCGCCGGGTTCCTCCTGCTCTTCCGCCGCATCGAGGCCGGCCCCTTCCTCCCCCAGCGCTTGTCGATCGGCGCAGTTTGGGCTACAGTGGGGTTGGGGCTGGTTGCCGCGCCACTGGCGATTTACACACTCGGCAACTGGGACGTGGTGATGGGCCGGCCGGGCGGCGTGTCGATTCTGGAACCGGGCATTAACCAGGGTGATTTTCCCGGCACGCTGATCGGCAACACGCTCAAGGCGCTCGGCATGTTCGTCTGGCAGGGCGACCGCATCCCGCGCCACAACGCGCCCTGGCGGCCCGTCTTCGATCCACTGCTGGCTCTGGCTTGCCTCGCCGGGCTGGTCGTGCTGGTTCGGCAGGCCCGGCAGCGCATATCCGCCGTGTTCGTGCTGACGTGGATCGGCGTGATGCTCCTGCCGACGATCCTGTCCGAAGATACGCCGCACTTCCTGCGCGCCGTCGGCGTGCTGCCGGTGGCGATGATCGTCCCGGCGCTGGGGTTGGATTGGCTCGC
>DATBWU010000247.1:0-2527 GCA_036514635.1 Anaerolineae bacterium
TTCTGCCGGGAGATGTCCGATAGCGGGCGCCGGCGGCAATCTGTAAGAAATTCCTATGGATCCGCTCTGCTTGCTGGAGCAGATCGTTCGCTCGCTGCCAAATCAAGAAATCCCAATCGTGCGATGCCATTTTATCTGAGCCTCGATGTCATTTGCCTACAATGAGCTGAGATTCGGGGACGCTAGTAAACAAGCTAGGTATAGGACAGGCGATTGTCAAGGAAAGTAATCCAAAGCCTTTTCCATGATTTGCTACGATCCTCGAACTTTTGTAAGGCAACGCAATCTATCGATAGCTGAGCGCTAAGGGAAGAGACATTTAGAGACGTGGACTTAATTGCACTGTGTTAATAATCATGGCATTATGGCGATATCTTCAAGTGATCTGGGAGATACGCCATGGGCAAGAGTCTGGAATCGCGATTCGAACGCTATGCCGATGTTATGGTTGAGGCGCTGGGGCATGCGGATCGGGCAACGCCAGCGCGCTGGTATTTGCGGGGGCTGATGTTGCCGGGGGAGCGCAAAAGTGTGGAGCCGATGGCGGCGCGGGTCCATCCGCAGGATGTGGGCTCGGCGCATCAATCGATGCATCACCTGGTGGCTGACTCCGAGTGGAGCGATACGGCGTTGCTCGCGGCGGTAGCGCGCGAAGTGGTGCCGGTACTGAGCGAAGCAGAACAGGCGCCATGCTTCTGGATTATCGATGACACAGGCTTCCGTAAGTATGGCAAGCACTCGGTCGGTGTGGCGCGGCAATACTGTGGGCAGTTGGGCAAGACAGAGAACTGCCAGGTCGCAGTGAGCCTGTCGCTGGCCACCGTCGAGGGCAGTGTGCCGCTGAACTATCGGCTGTACCTGCCGGCGGAGTGGGCCGAAGACAAACGGCGATGCAAGCGTGCGGGGGTGCCCAAGGAGATTGCTTTTGCGACCAAGGGCGAGCTTGCCTGGGCGCAGATCGAGGCAGCGCTGGCCGCGGGGATCCCGCGCGGCACGGTGCTCATGGATGCCGGCTATGGCGATGAAGCGGCGTTGCGCGATCGGCTCTGTGCACACGGCCTGGCTTACGCGGTGGGTATAAAGCCGGCGACGGCGGTTTGGTGGGATAAGCATCAACCTGCGAGTGCACCGGTTCAGCAGGGGCGTGGTCGGCCCCGCACGCGAGTGCTGCGTGATGAGACTCACCAGCCGATCGGCGTGCGCGAACTCGCGCAGGGGCTGCCGGCCGCCAGCTATCGCACGATAACCTGGCGCGAAGGCACCAACGCACCTCTGTCCTCGCGCTTCGCGCGGGTACGTGTGCGCGCGGCTCAAGGCGATCGACCCCGCGAGGAAGAATGGCTGCTCATCGAATGGCCCAAAGGTGAAGCCGAACCGACCCGCTATTTCCTGTCCACCCTGCCTCAAGACATCTCGTTCAAGGCACTGGTGGCCACCGTCAAAATGCGCTGGCGCATCGAGCGTGACTACCGGGAACTCAAGCAGGAGGTGGGTCTGGGTCATTACGAAGGGCGCAATTGGCGCGGCTTTCATCATCATGCGAGCCTGTGTATCGCTGCCTATGGTTTCCTCATGCTGGAGCGGCTCTCCGGCATTAAAAAAAACTCCGCTCGACTCAAAGCGCCTCCCCTACCCGCAGGCTTCCGAGCGCGCGGGGCTCGCCCCGATGCAGCGCCACATCCCTTGGTCGATCGCCACTACACGCTTTCGTCTGGCAAGGGCCATCGCCCGACGCCTGTGTCAGTGCCCGTGTTGCGGAAAACCGTACGTGCGAGTATCTAAATGTTAATAACACAGTACAACTATTAATCCCCTATCCTTCCCGCTAGCGCGCAAAACTGGCCGATAAAACCTGTCTAAGGTCCTTGAATTTAACGCTTTTCCTCTCTAGGGCGCGGTGTCCCCTAGCCATGCCGCAGGCCGGCAATTGGGCAAGTGACGAAAGAATCGAGATCCGGATCGTTCTCTATGCCGCTCACAGGAAGCTTGACTCCACTAAGCAAAATAGGCGGTCAAAGCCGTTGCATCTCTAACTTCAAAAAAGGCGCTACGCTAGTGCACGCCTTGAGATACCAGGGCAAAATCGGATAGATTCGAGGTAAAAATGCTAGCCAAACGCATCATTCCCTGCCTCGACGTCAAAGCCGGACGGGTCGTTAAAGGCATCAAGTTTCTGGAACTCCAGGACGCCGGTGATCCGGTTGAGATCGCCCGCGTCTATGACCGCGAAGGAGCCGACGAACTTTGCTACCTTGACATTACAGCGTCGCACGAGAACCGCGGCATCATTCTCGACGTTGTCGCGCGGACGGCTGAGCAAGTGTTCATGCCTCTTACCGTTGGCGGAGGGATCAACAAGCTCGAAGATATTCGCAAGCTTCTCCAGGCCGGCGCCGACAAAGTTTCCATCAACACGGGAGCGGTCAACCGCCCTGACTTCGTCCGCGAGGCAGCCGAAATGTTCGGTAGCCAATGTATCGTGGTGGCGATCGACGCCAAGCGCGCGGGTGATCACTGGGAGGTCTTC
>DATBWU010000248.1:0-9155 GCA_036514635.1 Anaerolineae bacterium
GGCGGTGTAGGGCTGTCAACGGACTTGTAAACGGACAAGCGGATAGAAACGGACGGCGCCCGCGTCCGCTTCGGTCCGTTTATCCGACCCGCCCTCGCGCGAAGCGCGGGGGTTCGCCGAAGGCACTCTGGTGATTATTCACATCTCGATAGCTCTCCGTCCGCGTCCTCGCGGACGGCCCGCGAGACGCGGGCCTGGCGCACTTGTGTGCAATCACCAGAAGGCACTCCGTTGACAGCTCCGCGACGGACTTGTAAACGGACAAGCGGATAGAAACGGATGAAACATCACGGTTGGAGAAACCCGATGAGCCACGATGCCCCAACTCTCACGACCACCTTCAACAAGGTTCGTGTCTGTCTCTTCGCCCTGCTGTTGATCGTGATGCTCACCGCGTGCGGATCGAGCGGGCCGAGCGAAGCGCCGACGCCGACGCCGCTGCCGACGCCGGTCGTGCCGGAGAAGCCGACGTACATCGTCGCGCGGGGGACGGTGACCCGCTCACTCGAGTTTACCGGGCGCGTCTCGCCGGTCGAGCAGCAGGAACTGTTCTTTCGCACCGACGGCTTCGTGCGGAGCGTCTACGTGGCGCGCGACGATCGCGTGCGGGCCGGCGATCGGCTGGCCGATCTCGAAATCGGCGAGCTGGAGAATCAACTCGCGCAGGCCAGGCTCGACCTGGCGCAGGTCGAGAACCAAAGCGCCGATGCACTGGCCGAAGCCAAGATCGCGCTAGAGAAGGCCAGACTGCAATTGCAGAAGGCGTTGGCCGAGGACACGCAGGCCGATGTCACGGCGAAAGAGATCGCGTTGATCAACGCGCAAGAGGAACTGAAGCGCGCACAAGACGAATACGACAAAGCCGTGCACCGGCCCTGGGAACCGGATCAGGTGCTCGATTCCTATAAGCGTGCGCTCACGCAGGCCGAACGCAACTTAACGATCGCGCAGGCCGAATACGACCGCGCGCTCGCAGCGCAGCAGTCTCACGCCTACGATATCGAACTGCTCAAGCAGGAGGTGGCGCTGGCCGAACTGCAACTCGCCCGACTGCAAGGCGAGGGCGAGCAGCCGGTGGATTTGGACATCGAGCAGGCCAAGCTCGACGTGAAAAAGATCGAAGACCAGATCGCGGCCGCGAGTCTGATCGCGCCCTTCGATGGGCGGGTTCTCTCGCTGAACATTCGCGCGGGCAGTTCGGTGCAAGGCTTCAAGGTCGTCGCCATCGTCGGCGATCCGGAGACACTGGAGATCACCGCCGACCTCGACGCGGGCGATGTGAGCGAGTTGAGCGTGAATCAGCTCGCGTCGATCCGGCTGCGGAACCGGCCCGAGGCAGACCTGGCCGGGGTCGTGCGGCAGTTGCCTTACGTGGGCGGCGATGCCGCCAACACCGCCGACGCCGACACCGCCGTTCACATCGCGTTGAACGATTCGAGCGTCAGCCTGGAGCTCGGCGAGCTGGCGACGGTGATCGTCGTGCTGGAGAAGAAAGACAGCGTGTTGTGGCTGCCACCCGCGGCCATTCGCTCCTTCCAGGGCCGTGACTTCGTCGTCATTCAGGCTGGCGACACCCAGCGGCGCGTCGA
This sequence comes from Anaerolineae bacterium, assembly GCA_036514635.1. Classification (GTDB taxonomy): domain Bacteria; phylum Chloroflexota; class Anaerolineae; order Fen-1058; family Fen-1058; genus DASSFZ01. The sequence goes on from DATBWU010000248.1 coordinate 1,590, forward strand.
CGTGCGCCTCGGCATCAAGGGCGCGGATCGCGTCGAGATACTCGACGGCGCCGAAGAGGGACAGGTAGTCGTCGGGCCATAGGGAAAGGATGAGGGATGAAGGCGGAAGGATGAAGATGAAATCAGAGGAGGAAAACATGCCGGGTGAAAAGCCGCCGGATTTGGCTGAAGCTTCATCCTTCATCCCTCATCCTTCATCCTTCATCGTTTGCGAGAACCTGGTCAAAATCTACAAGGTGACCGACATCGAAGTCGTCGCCTTGCAGGGACTCGATCTGGCGGTCGAGCGCGGCGAGTTGATCGGCATCGTCGGCGCATCGGGATCGGGCAAATCGACGCTGCTCAACGTGCTGGGCGGACTGGATCGCCCGTCGGCGGGCCGGGTCGCGGTCGATGGGCAGGACCTGCTCAAGTTGTCCGATCGCGATCTGGATCACTATCGCCGCACCAGGGTGGGCTTCGTGTGGCAGCAGGTGGCCCGCAATCTGATCCCGTACCTGACAGCGCAGCAGAACGTGGAAGTGCCCATGACGGTGGCGGGCATCGGCGCGCAGGAAAAACAGGCCCGGTCGCGGAGCCTGCTGGAAGCCGTCGGCCTGTGGGAGCACCGCCATCACCGCCTGGCGCAATTATCGGGCGGGCAGCAGCAGCGCGTGGCGATCGCCGTCGCGTTGGCGAACAAGCCCGGCCTGCTGCTGGCCGACGAGCCAACCGGCGAGCTGGACTCGGCCACGGCGCAGCAAATTCTGGGCCTGCTCCGGCAAATGAACGCGCAATTCGGCCTGACGACGATCGTCGTCACGCACGACCCGCACATCGTCCAGGCCGTCGATCGCGTGGTGACCATCCGCGACGGGCGGATCAGCAGCGAGACAATCCGGCGTGTGTCTGACGTGGAGGCGGCGCTCACCGCCGGGATTTCGCCAGCGGCGGGTCAGGCCGCGCACGTCCTGGAGGAGTATCTTGTCGTCGATGCCGGGGGGCGTCTTCAGGTTCCGCCCGATCTCCTGGAACAGGCGGGCATCGGTGATCGTGTGACGGTGGAAGTGAACGAGGAGGGCATTCTGATTCGCCCGGTGGCCGGTCGCCCGGCAGCGCCGTCGAGCGCCGCCCCGGCGCAAGAAGAGCCGCTTCGGGCGAAACCGAACGGGCTGCGTGAGTGGTGGGCGCGCATCAGCAAGCAAGTGAGGTGAATGATGTTTAGAAAATTGATCCCGATCCTGGTCATCGTGTCGATGTTATTGGGGGCGTGCGCCGGCGGCACCGAGACGCCATCAATCGGCTCGACACCTGTATCGCCCGGCGGTCTTGGCACTCCCGAAGCGGCCACCGCCGGCGATCAAATCACGATCCGCTTCGCCGTCGATGATTACGAGACATCCATCTACGGCGACCTGATCAAAGCCTTCGAGAAAGATAATCCCGGCATTCGCATCAAACTCGTGTCGATCAACGAGACGCTGGGACTGGGGTCGGCCGGCGGCCAGTGGCCGGACGACGCCTGGACGCGCCTGGCCTCGGCCGCCGATGTCTTGAAGGTATATGGCAACAGTCGCAGTCTAGGCGAGCAAGGGTTGATTCGAGACCTCGCGCCGTACGTCGACACCGACGCCACCTTCCGACCCGACGACTTCTTCCCCGGTACACTCTCGCAATTACAGGCCGAAGGTCACACCTGGGGCATCCCCACGACGGTCGGTTACCAGCTCATCTTCTTCGACAAAGCCGCCTTCGACAAGGCCGGTGTGTCGTACCCGAAGCCGGGCTGGACGTGGGACGACTTTCTGGCGAAGGCCAGGTCGCTGACCGTGCGGGATGGCGACGACGTGACGCAGTGGGGCTTCGTCCAGCCGTGGCTCTCCCACATGCAATACATCGAGAGCCGGGTCGGCGCGTTGATCGACGCTTCGACCGAGCCGCCCACGCCGCGCTTCGATCAGCCCGACGTAGTCGACGCCGTGCGCTGGTACACCGACCTGTTCCTCGACCACAAGGTCACGCCCTACTTCGAGATGCCGGAGGAAGCCAGCGCGTTGAACCTCCCCGAAGGCTACAAGATCATCGAGAGCGGGCAGGCCGCGATGTGGCCCGAAGATTCGGTGACCTGGCAGTATCGTCGCCAGCAGAAGCCGGCGTTGGGTGTGGCTCCCTTCCCGGTCGATGACCCCAATTCGCGCACGACACCCCTATCGATACAGAGCCTCGGCATGAGCGCCGGCAGCGCCAACCCCGATGCCGCCTGGCGCTGGATCAACTTCACAAGCCGGCAGGTCTATCAACTTGGCCTGGGCTTTCAACTCCTGCCGGCCCGGCGCTCGGTCCTGGAAAGCAGCGGGTATCTAGACAAGTCGGACAAGGAGCTCGCCGATGCGCTGCGCTATGCCAGTGACCACGCTTACGTGAGCAACTTTCAAACGGGCTACGGCGCACTGATCGAGGCCGTCGACGCGATCCTGAAAGGCGAGAAATCGGTAGACGATGCGCTGGCCGAGGCGCAGACCAACGCGAAGAACCAGATTCAGGAAGCGCTGGCCGCGAAAGAAAAAGCCACGCCGGTTCCCACGATTGTCGTCTCAGGCTCCGGCGAGGAGACCCCCAGCGAAAACGCCGTGACGATCGACTTCATCACCGGCGCGACCGGCTTCGATCTGCAACCGTACCGCGATCTGGCGCAGCGCTTTCACGAGGCGCACCCGGACATTGTCATCGAGGTCAAGATACCCACCTTCACGTCCGCCACTATCGATATTCCGGACATCGCCCAAGATTCGGATTGCTTCGCGTGGTATCCCAGCCTGCAAGACCCGAAGAACCTGGAGGCCATCCTCAGCCTGGAACCCTTCCTCGATGCCGATCCGTCTTTCAGCACATCCGACTTCTATCCAGGGCTGCTCGCTCAGTTCACCGAGCAGGGCCAGGTGTGGGGCCTGCCCGCCGAGGTCGGGCCCTACGTCATCGAGTACAACAAAGACCTGTTCGACGCCGCCAACGTGGACTACCCTGAACTGGACTGGACGATGGATGATTTCCTCGCGGCGGCGGTCGCGCTGACGAAAGGCGACGGCGACACGAAGCAGTACGGCTTCGTCGGCGACGCATTCGAGAGCAACGATCTGGTGATGATGATCGAGCGGCTAGGCGCGCGGCTGGTCGATGACAGTGTCGATCCGCCCAACACGGCCTTCGAGGATCCGGCGACGATCAAGGCCGTGCGCTGGTACGCCGACCTGTCCACCCGGCACGCCGTCAAGCCGGTCTTTGCCACCGACATCACGCAGGCGATGAGCGCATCGGCCTACCTGGATCGCGAAGCGCTGATCAGCGGCGGGCGCGCGGCGATGTGGACCAAGTATGGCGCGCAGTCGAGCCTCGGCCTCGACGATCGGCGCAAGGAGATGAACATCGGCGTCGTGCCGCTGCCCGCCGGCCCCGGCGCGAAGAGCGGCAGTTACCTGACGAGCAGCGGGTACTTCATCTCTGCCGAGACCGAGGCGCGCCAGGCGTGCTGGCAGTGGATCACCTTCCTCACCGGCCAGGTGGATGCCATGCAAGGCGTGCCCGCGCGCCGCTCCGTCGCCGAATCGGATGCGTACCGGCAGAAGGTCGGGGCGGAGCAGGCCGCCGCCTATCTCGCCAGCGTCGGCGACGCCAGCACGTCGTCGGCCTTTCAGATTCTCCTCGGCGAGAATTCGTGGCTGGGCATCTCCACCATCTGGCTGTCCACGGCCTACGGCCAGGTGCTCGACGGCAAAGCCACGGTCGAGAGCGCGTTAGCCGACGCGCAGCAAATGGCCGACGACTATCGGGCGTGCGTCGTCGCACATGACGCCGTCTCGGATCAGAAGCAACAGATCGCGTGCGCGAGGGAAGTCGATCCGTCACTGCCCGGCATCCTCTTCGGAACGAATGAATAGAGAACCTCAAGGTGACCGGCACTTCCCAAGTGCCGGTCACCTGAATCCAGACAACCCGTCAACCGAAGCGCTCATTCGCATCGAAGCGCTGACGCGCGTGTACCGGGTGGGGATGCGCGAAGTCCCCGCCTTGCAGGGCATCGACCTCAGCATCGGGCGAGGCCAGATGGTGGCGCTGCGAGGTCGATCCGGTTCGGGCAAGACGACGCTCCTCAACTGCATCGGCGGGCTGGATCGGCCCACCTCGGGCCGGGTGTGGATGGAGGGGCGCGACGTGGCGCAGATGTCCGAGCGGGAGCGCGTGCGGTTGCGCCGACATCGCATCGGCTTCGTCTTCCAGTCGTATGCATTGCTGCCGACCTACTCGGCGCGGGAGAACGTCGACCTGATGCTGCGGCTGGCCGGCATCCACGATCGACGCCAGCGCGAGCAGCGGGTGCAGCACGCGCTGGCACTGGTGGGGTTGCAGAAGTGGGCCGATCATCGACCACACGAGATGTCCGGCGGGCAACAGCAGCGTGTGGCGATCGCCCGCGCGATCGTGACACGGCCCGCGTTGATCCTGGCCTACGAGCCGACCGGCGAGCTTGACTCGACGACGGGCCAGCATATCATGGAGCTTTTCCGCCACATCGTCGATCGCGAAAAGACGACTGCGCTGATTGCCACGCACAACCTGGCCGTGGACCTGTTCGCCGACCGCGTCTATCACTTGCAAGACGGTCGCATCGACCCCGGTGCAGGCCACGAAACTTAGAACCTGCGCGAAGTTTCCACACCCGGCCTTCGAGCCGCGCTCCGTCTCACGGCCCCAGATTGGCCCAGTCCTCCGGCCGGACACGCGCCACGAGCGCGAACCCATCCGCTCCGAGGTGTGCACGCAAAACATGTCAGGCGGCTCAACGCCCGCGTCCCCGCGGGCGGCCGACCGCGAGGACGCGGTTGGCGAGCGTTGTATTTGCTGCCAACCTTTGCGTGCACACGCTCCGAGCGGCGCGAAGGCGCACTGTGGTATACTCTCCGCACGCCATTGGGTAAAAACAGGGAGGGGCTTTATGGAAGCGACACACACTGAGCGCGTCGTCGCTCAGCCCGTCTATAAGAACTGGAAGTACATCCTCGATACGTGTGGCGCACCGAAGACCGATCACCTCGACCCGATCTCGCGCTTCTTGTTGATCATCCGCCCGTGCGTGTTCCAGATGACCCTCACGTCAGGAATGATCGGTGCGCTGATCGCGGCTGCCCATCTGCACGCAGAGAGTCTGCCGTTCAACTGGCTACCGTTCCTCTTGAGTCTCCTCGGCCTGGTCATCGCGCACGCCGTCAACAACATGGTGAACGATTACTTCGACACCGAGGCTGGCGTGGACACCGAGGACTATGTGCGCGCGCAGTACACCACCCATCCGATCCTGGGTGGGCTGATCAGCAAGAGCGGCCTGCGCAATCTGATCCTCGTCGCCAATTTCATCGACATCCTGATCGGCGTGGCGATCTTGCTGTACTGGGGACTGGATCGCGGCTGGCCGTTGATTCTCTTCGCTCTGGGCGGGCTGTTCGTCAGCGTGTTCTACGTCGCCCCACCGATCCGGCTGAAGCATCGCGGGCTAGGCGAGGCAGGCGTGTTCGCCGTGTGGGGGCCGCTGATGATCGGCGGAACCTACTATGCCGTCGCCGGCAGCATTCGCCCAGAGGTCTTTCTGGCCTGCATCCCCTACGCCCTCGTCGTGACGACCGTGCTGATCGGCAAGCATATCGACAAAATCAAGGACGATACGGCGAAGCGCATTCACACGCTGCCCGTTCTGCTCGGCGAGACAACCTCGCTGAGGCTGAACAAGGCGCTGATGATCTCGTTCTACGTCATCACTGTGGCGCTGGCGCTGGTCAAAGTCGTCGGGCCGTGGGTGCTGCTCTCGCTGCTCGCGCTGCCTCGGCTCAACTACGTGCTGGGCATTTACTCGAAACCCAGGCCCGAGCGGCCGCCGGAGAATTATGCGATCTGGCCGCTGTGGTACGTCGCGGCGGCTTTCTATCACAACAAACCGGCCGGCGGATTCTTCGTGCTGGGCCTGATCTTGAATCTGCTGATTCCGGTGCAGTTGCCTTTTTAGGAGACAACGCAATGCGCATGGCGATTCACATCCGTATCGTGATTGGCGCAGCCCTCATCGCGCTGATCGCCTCGGCCTGCGGTTCGTCCACCAACGAAGTGACGACGGCCTCCGGCCTAAAGTATGTCGACCTCACCGTCGGCACGGGCACGTCGCCCCAGACCGGCGATCTCGTCAGCGTGCATTACACCGGCACACTGGAAGACGGAACGAAGTTCGATTCGTCGCTCGACCGCAACGAACCGTTCACGTTTCAGATCGGCGTGGGCCAGGTCATTGCCGGCTGGGATGAAGGTGTCGCCAGCATGAAAGTCGGCGGCAAGCGCCAGCTCATCATCCCACCCGCGCTCGGCTATGGTGCACGCGGCGTGCCGGGTGCGATTCCACCGAACGCCACGCTGATCTTCGAAGTCGAGCTGCTGGAAATCCAGTGAGGCAACCAACCAACCATCCATCCAACTAACCAACCATCCAACTAACCAACCATCCAACTACCACACCTGACACACCAACCCTGCAAGTCAATTACACACGCTGGCTGACCCTGGAGCGCACGTACAACCTGAATGAACTGGCCGCGTCGTTCTTCGCCGGTGCCTGTGTGAAAGCGGCGGAGGTGACGCGATGAACGCAATAACCGCAGTATCCACCAGGGCACTGACCGATCAACCGGCAGTGCCCTGGTCTGTTGCACTCGATCCGTTTCTCAACACCCTTAACTCCCCACAGACGCGGCGCGCGTACCGTGCTGCTATCGCCGAAGCAATGGCGGCGCTCGCCGTCGAATCAATCGACGAGATTACCCCTCCCCCACTGACTGAGTATCGCGCGGGCCTCGTGGCGCGCCTGGATGCGCGTGGGGCGCGTCGTTTGTCGCCGTCCAGTGTGGCGCTCAAACTAGCGGCGCTACGTGCCTTCTTGAAGTTCTGCCGATTGACGGGCCTCACCCGCCTGACCGCCGAGGTCATCGCCTACACCCTCGAATCCCCATCGGCGAAAGTGGTCAAGCCTTACGATGTGCTGACACTGGCAGAGCAAGCGCGTGTGTTGGCCGTGCTGAAAGACAGGCCGCGCGACCGGGCGCTTGTCGCCCTGGCGCTGGGGGCCGGGCTGCGTGCCGCCGAATTGACCGCCGCGAAAGTCGGCGACATCCTCAGCGACGATGACGGCGCGGACTGGATTCGCGTGGTGCAAGGCAAGGGCCGCAAGGATCGGCTTGTACCGTTGTCGCCCGAAGTGGCGGCGGTAGTGCGCCAACACGCGACCGGGTGCAAGAGCAGCGATTACCTATTCCCATCGCGGCAAGGTGAATCCGGGCAAATGACGACGGCGCGCGTGTGGCAGATCATCACCGACGCGGTGAGGGCGGCGGGCATCGCTAAACGGTTATCGCCTCACTCGATGAGACACACGTATGCGCTGGGCCGGCTGCGCGCGGGCGCGTCGCCGGTCGCTGTTCAAAAACTGCTGGGCCATGCCAGCCTGAGCACGACGCAGAAGTACGTTGACCATCTCGAACTCGCCGATTTGAGGCA
>DATBWU010000249.1:0-8572 GCA_036514635.1 Anaerolineae bacterium
GAGCATTTGCTCATCGGTCAGATCGGCCAGCAGTTCCAGTTCGCGAGTCCGGGCGTCGCATAATTGCTGAATCAACTCCGATGCCGTTTGAGTGAAGCCTGCATCGTCCATATCCATCCGTTCTCCCTTAGCCAGTTATCAGTGGGCAGTTGACAGTTATTAGTTAGGACTTGTCCAAATATAACTTCCGCCCTGAGACGAAGGACGAACGACGATAGACCAATGCGTTCGTCTTTGGTCGTTCGTCATTGTGGTGGGAAGTTGTCCCTGGACGCCGCCTTAGGCAGTCGTCAGGTACTGCACGCTGAAGTGTCGCCGGTCGTCCATCCATACTTGACGCACGGTGAAACCCGCCTGCGCAGCCAGTGACGCGAACTCTTCTACAGCATACTTGCACGAGATTTCGGTCAAGATGCTTTCGCCCTGCTCGAAACGGAACGCCGTTCCGTCCACACGAACCGTCTGCTCGACCCGGCTGACCAAGTGCATCTCGATCCGGCCCTGGCCCGCGTTGTAGAATGCGCGGTGCGCGAACCGATCGATGCGAAAATCCGCGTGAAACTCGCGATTGATCCGCGCCAGCATGTTCAGGTTGAACTCCGCCGTGACACCCGCGCGATCGTTGTAAGCCAGGTTCAAGATGGCCGGGTCTTTCTTCACGTCGACGCCGATGAGCAGTCCCCCGCCCGGCTCGACCAGCTCGGCGATGCGCTTCATGAAACTCACGGCTTCGCGCGGATAGAAATTGCCGATTGTGGAGCCTGGGAAGAACGCGACCTTAGTCGCGGCGGGCCTGTGGATCGATGGCAGTTCGCAGGCCGTGGTATAGTCCGCGCGGACGGCGATTACCTCAAGACCGGGATATGACCCGGCAAGACCCGACGCCGAGCGGATCAAGTGCTCTTTGGAGATGTCGATGGCAATGTACGCAGCCGGATCGCGGAGATGATCGAGCAGGATTCGGGTTTTCTTGCTGCTGCCACTTCCGTATTCGACCAAGAGGCATCTCTCACCGATAAGCGCAGCTATTTCCCCGGCGTGCTCGCGCATAATCGCAATCTCAGTCCGGGTCAGGTAATACTCTTCCAGGTCGCAGATCTGGTCGAACAGTTGCGAGCCGTGTTCGTCATAGAACAACTTGGCGGGGAGTTCCTTCCTCGGCGTTCGCAGCCCTTGAAGGACTTCGTCACGAAGGCTGTCCGTATCCAGTTCGCACTCGTAAAGCCGGATGAGATTGCCGATGCGCGTGTTCTGCATGATCGACTGGCCCGATCTATCTCGATATCGTAAAACGAATTGGAGTCGAGGCTTTAGTCGGGCGCGAGTGCTCCTCGCTCCGTCTGAAGGCTCGACTCCATGACTGCGTTGAGCCACAGCCAGATTATAACTCGAGGTGGAATCAGTTACCTTCTGCCGCGATAATACGCCTCACTCGGTCAAGCAAAGGCGGAATCTTGTTTGTTACAACATCCCACAGCGTCTCATCGTCAAGGCCGAAATAGACATGTGCCAGCACGTCGCGCAATCCAGCGATTTTTCGCCATTCGACTTCCGGGTTGCGATCGCGTATTTCCTGCGGTACGTTCTTGGCTGCTTCGCCGATGATTTCAAGGTTCCGAACGACCGCATCATAGATCGCGCTGTTGGCGAGGAACTCCCGGAAACTCATTCCTTGCACGTATCGCAGGATTTTGTTCCCACTCTCCAAAATATCTTCAAGATACAGGCGGAAATCACGCGACACGAATGGCCTCTCGCTCTACGTATGGCCGGACACGCGGCTTGAGTGACCGGGGCGTAACGAGATCGACTTGCACCCCCAGAAGGTCCTCCAGGTAGATTTTGAGTCCCATGTAACGGTCAAAAGTGGGAATGCCCTCGAACTCCACCAGGAAATCCACATCGCTTTGCAAACCGGCTTCATCTCTCGCCATCGACCCAAAGAGCGAGAGCGATTTAACGCCGAACGCTTTCAGTTCTGTCTGTCGGTCGTTCAACAACCGGAGAACTTCATCTCGTCTCATCACTCTTTCCCCTCAAGGCAATCCGGCATGGAAAGTTCGCGTTCCGGCCCGCGTCATGCGCCGAACTTCTGCAAGCGCTTGGCGTGCGCCAGCGCCAACGGCATCAAGTCCGTCGCCGGGAAGGTACCCAGCGCGCCCTTCAGGCATTCCGTTTCGCCGAAGGCCGTGGCCGTGTCGCGCCGCGTCACGCCGGGCGCCCACAACAAGGCAGGCACGGGATGCCAGGAATGCGATTTCAGGACGCTCGGCGTCGAGTGATCGCCGGTGACAATCAACACGTCCGGTTTCAGCTCCAACAGGCCGGGCAGCGCCGCATCGACCGTTTCGATCGCCTTCGCCTTGCCGACGAAGTCGCCATCTTCGCCGCGACTGTCGGTCGGCTTGATGTGGACGAAGAAGAAATCGTACGCATCCCAGAACGCCTTGACTGTGGCGAACTCGTCGGCGGGCGAGTCGCCGTCGAAGTCGATCACGTCCATGCCGACCAGCCGCGACACACCCTTGTACATCGGGTAAACCGCGACACACGCCGAGCGCAAGCCGTACACATCCGGGAAGCGCGGCAAGCCCGGATCAGAGGCGATGCCGCGCAGCGTCAGCGCGTTGGCCGGATGCTCGTTCTTCAGAATCTCGCGCGCTTTCGCGATCCACTCGTTGAACAACGCGGCGGTCGGCTCGGCTTCGGGCGCGTGCGCCTGCGCGCGGAGTGGCGGCGCTTTGCGTTGCGGATCGGTATCGCCGACGCGCGGATCGAGTCCTTCGCCGCGCAAGATCAGGCAGAAGCGATAATCCTTCACCGGCTCGACGAACATCTCGACGCCGGGCAGTGTGCTCGGTCGGAGTTTGTTGCACAGTTCGACGCACTTCTCGGTGGGGATGCGCCCCGCGCGTCGATCGATGATATTGCCGTCCGCATCGACAGTGCAGAAGTTGCCGCGCGCGGCCACGTCGCCCGGTTGCAGATCGAAGCCGATGCCGAGCGATTCCAGGACGCCGCGCCCGATCTGATATTGAACGGCATCGTATCCAAACAGCGCCAAGTGTGCCGGGCCTGATCCGGGCGTCAGGCCGGGACGAACCGGGATGTGCAGCCCCACATTGCCCTCGTTAGCCAGCCGATCGAAATTGGGTATCTTGGCATATTCCAGTTCGGTGGGGCCGTTCGGCTCGCGCGGAATGCCGCCCAGGCCATCCATCACCAACAGCACAATCTTGGATTGGTTGGGCGTAATAAGCTCCTTGAGAAGTTCAAAATCTGCCATGTGGCTCCTTGTCACACACTCTGGGAAAGTCGAGGCGATTATAACACCCTCGATGCCATCCGTGAAAGTGTCCTTTGACACCCTCGATCGATTCTGTTAGAATCGTCCCGGCCCCTCAGGACGTGCTGTGAGTCGAACTCCTGCCCCACCCCGCTGGATCGAACGTCTGCGTGCCGCCGGTGTCTTCCGCTGGCTGACGATCGGCATTGGAGTCAAGCGCTGGATCGTGGTTCTGCTGGCGGGCACAACGCTGATCGGGCTCGGTCTGGCGTACGTGCTGATCGACGTTTACCGAGATGTGCCGTTGCCCGGCATCTTCTACTACGTCACGCTCCAGTTCCTGCCGCACCTGGTGCGCGGGCTGATCCTGGGTGCGGCCGGGCTGGCACTGATCGGCATCAGCCTGATCCGAACCGGCCAGTCGCTCCTGGCTCCATTCGAGCGCCCCGGGAACGTGCCCATTGCCGAGGCGATGCTCCAGCATCGACAGCGCGGGCGCGGGCCTAAGATCGTCGCGATCGGCGGGGGCACGGGCCTGTCAACCCTGCTGCGCGGCATCAAGTTGTACACGTCCAACATCACGGCGATTGTCACCGTCGGCGACGACGGCGGATCGTCGGGGCGGCTGCGCCGCGAGATGGGCATCTTGCCGCCCGGCGACTTTCGGCAATGCATCGCGGCGCTGGCGAACGACGAAGCCTTGACGACGCACCTGTTCAAATATCGCTTCAACACACGCGAGACCGGCGAGGACGCCACGGGGCTTGGCGGCCACGCTTTCGGCAACCTGTTCATCGTCGCGATGGCGAACATCACCGGGTCGTTTGAATCGGGGCTGGCCGAATCGAGCCGGGTGCTGGCCGTGCGCGGGCGCGTCCTGCCCGCCACCGTAACGCCGCTCATACTCGTCGGCGATCTGCGCGATCACCAGACCAACGCGGTGCGGCGCGTCGAAGGCGAATCGGTGATTACGCACGCGGGCGCGACTATCGTGCACCTGTCGATCAGGCCGGAGGACGTGCACGCTTATCCCGACGCCATTCGCGCCATCCTCGACGCCGACCTGATCGCGCTCGCACCCGGCAGCCTCTTCACCAGCCTGCTGCCGAACCTGCTCGTGCCCGGCATCGCCGAGGCCATTCGCGCAGCACGCGGTGTATGTGTTTACGTGTGCAACGTGGCGACGCAGCACGGCGAAACCATGCACTTCACCATCGACGATCACCTGAAGACCATCGAGCAGTACGTCGGCGCAGGACTCGTGGACGCGGTCATCGCCAATTCGCGCGGCGGCATCGACTGGGTCGATATTCCGTCCGGCGTGGGCGAAATGATTGCCTTCGAACCGGGTGGTTCCCGCAAGCCGCCGATCTTCGGCTACGATGTCATCGACGAGGCCGCGCCGTGGCGACACGACAGTCCCAAGCTGGCCCTGGCGCTGATGGAGACGCTGGGCCGCCTGCGCTTGCAGCCCCCTCGCGGGCGCGGGCGAAACAGGAGAATCCGGCCACTCTGATCATGTCGCTTTCACGCCGCGAATTCCTGACCTGGCTCGGCGCTACGGGCGCCGCCATAGCCGGCATCAGTCGGCCCGAGCCGATCGTATTCCCAACGCTCGAAGACCTGCTGCCGTATTACGCGGAGAGCACGCGCCGCAACATCGTGCGCCGGCGCGGCCAGCGCGCCATCTTGTCCAGCCGCATCTACCCCAAAGGCACGTTCGTTCGAGATGCCTGCTACGGCCCGCTGGCGCTGAACGATGTCGCGCTCAGCAGCGATTGCTATCGCTGGTTCGAGCGCACGCAGCTGCCCGGCGGTCAGATCATGACCGCCGTCGGTTTCACGGAAGAGGATCAGGGCTGGCTCACGCCGATGGATGACGACTCGTCGCTGCTGTTCGTGATCTGGTCGGCCTGGCTGGCACGCCGAGGTGTCGAGGTCAAGCGAGACGTGGTGGAGCAGGCCTTCGCGTACATCCAATCGCACGTCAATGCGGACGGCGAGTTCGTCTCACCTGCCGGGCCGTTTCGCTACTGGGCCGATACGGTCAGCCCGGAAGCGCCGGAGCGTATCACGCACAACCAGGGTCTGTACGCGCTCGCGTTGAAGGCGATGCGCAGCCTGGGCTGGAGTGGCGTGACAGACGATCAGGTGACAGCGGCGAAGCAGCGCTACGCCCGCTGCTATGATCCGTCACTGAAGTCATTGACGCTGGGCCGCGACACCTGGTGGGCGCTCAAGCAGGACATCTCCAGCGTGTTCCCGGAGTTCCTGTTCCGCTGGGCCTTCGCCGATAGCGCCCTGCCCGACGCCGTGATCATGGACACTGTGGCACGCTGCGTGCAGACCGCCTCAGTCTACGAAAATGGTAAAATAGCGGGTATCAAGGTCATCTGCGACACAGGCGGCGCATTCCTGCCGGCCGATCGGTTCAACGCCTCTGTGCTGAACAGCCCGGGCGACTATCAGAACGGCGGCTACTGGCCCATGTACACGTTGATCGCGCTGGCGCTGGCTTACAAGATCGCGCCGTCGCAAGAGTACAAATCGATCGTCGAAACGCTGGTCATCGCCGAGTTGAGCGATCACGTCTCCAAAGAGGTCATCCGGCTGAAGCCGGGCGAAGTCGGCACGTGGGACCCCAAGCGCAACGGGTACACCTGGAATGCGTTGATTGCACCGGCGCTGAGGTGGGCCGGGATCGTTTGAGCAACGGATGGTAACGGAAAAACGGATGCCCATTATCGTATTCGTTTATTCGCTGTTGGCTCACCGGGTGTTTCAAGGAGGTCGCTGCAACGAATCCGCAGCGGATAAACGGATACAGCCCGCGCACTCGTGCGCCTATCGTAGATTCGTTTATTCGTTGTCCATCCGGTGCATCGGTTGCCCACCTCCTTGAAATCCGGGAGGAGCGTCGCTGTTTATCCGATGCTATGACATCCTACAGGCCAAAACGGCGACGATCGGCATGTGGCCGATGCGGCACACTGGATATACTTGGAAAGGCTCATCACGGGCAAGACCCGATCTCACACTAACGTAAAGGAGCACAAGCATGACTGTCAAAGTTGGCATCAACGGGTTCGGACGGATCGGACGACAAGTGACAAAGGTTCTGTTCGAGTTGTATCCCGGACAGTTCGATTTGGTCGCCATCAACGATTTGACCGACACCAAGACCAACGCGCACCTGTTCAAGTACGACTCGACGTACGGCCGCTTCAACGGCACGGTCGAGTACGACGAAGCCAGCCTCACGATCAACGGTGACAAGATCAAGGTCCTCACCGAGAAGGATCCGGCCAGACTGCCGTGGAAGGACCTGGGCGTGGACATCGTGATCGAATCGACCGGCGTGTTCACCGACGCGACGAAGGCGAAGGCCCACATCGATGCCGGCGCGAAGAAGGTGATCATCAGCGCGCCCGCCAAGAACGAAGACATCACCATCGTCCTCGGCGTCAACGACCTGATGTACGATCCGGCCAAGCACCACATCATCTCCAATGCGTCCTGCACCACCAACTGCCTGGCCCCGGCGGCCAAAGTGGTTCACGACAACTTTAGGATCACCAAGGCGCTGATGACGACGGTTCACGCCTACACTAACGATCAGCGCATCCTCGACCTAGTGCACAAAGACCTGCGCCGCGCTCGCGCCGCCGCGCTCAACATCATCCCGACGACCACGGGTGCGGCCAAAGCCGTGGCCCTGGTCATCCCCGATCTGAAAGGCAAATTCGACGGCTTCGCGCTGCGCGTGCCGACGGCGACCGTGTCCGTGGTGGACCTCGTCGCGAATGTCGAGAAGAAGCCTGCCTCGGCTGCGGAAGTCAACGCGGCTTTCAAGGCCGCCGCCGCCGGGCCAATGAAGGGCATCCTCGGCTACACCGAAGAGCCGCTGGTGTCCAGCGACTTCCGGGGCGACGCGCGCTCGTCGATCATCGACGGCCTGTCGACGATGGTCAAGGACGACATGATCAAAGTGATCGCCTGGTACGACAACGAGTGGGGTTACTCGGTGCGCACGGCAGATCTCGTCAAACTGATCGCCTCGAAAATGTGATATGAACAAGAAGACCATACGCAACGCCGAGTTCACCGGGAAGTGCGCACTCGTGCGGGTCGACTTCAACGTGCCGATCAAGGATGGCAAAGTCACCGACGACACGCGCATCACCGCCGCGCTGCCGACGATCAGATACCTGATCGAGCACGGCGCGAAAGTGATTCTGATGTCGCACCTGGGCCGTCCCAAGGGCGGCCCTGAACCGAAGTACAGCCTGGCCCCCGCCGCCGCGCGCCTGAGCGCGCTGATCGGCAAGCCGGTGGGCATGGCTCCCGATTGCATCGGCGCAGAAGTCGAGAAGATGGTCGCCGCGCTGAAGCCGGGCGACGTGCTGATGCTGGAGAACGTCCGTTTCCACCCGGAAGAAGAGAAGAACGATCCGGCCTTCGCCGCGCAACTGGCGAAACTGGGCGATGTGTACGTCAACGACGCCTTCGGATCGGCTCACCGCGCGCACGCCTCGACCGAAGCGGTCGCCCGACTGCTACCGGTGGCCGTCGCCGGGTTCCTGATGGAGGCCGAGATCGATTATCTGGGCCGTGCACTGGAAGCGCCGGAGCGACCGTTCGTCGCCATTCTGGGCGGCGCGAAGATCAGCGACAAGGTCAAGGTGATCGAGAACCTGCTGACTAAAGTCGATCGCCTGCTCATCGGCGGCGGCATGGCGAACACCTTTCTCAAGGCGAAGGGCTATGCCATGGGCGATTCGCTGGTCGAGGATGGGGCGGTGGCGACGGCGAAAGAAGTGATGGCGCGCGCCGGCGACAAGTTGATGCTGCCGGTCGATCTGGTCATCGCCGACAAGTTCGAGGCCGACGCGCCAATGCAGAGCGTCGCCGCCGATCAAGTCCCGGCCGGTTGGCGGGCGATGGACATCGCCGGCAAAACGGCCGATGCGTACGCGGCAGAGATCGCCAGGGCCAAGATGATCGTCTGGAACGGGCCGATGGGCGTGTTCGAGTTCCCGCGCTTCGCGGCGGGCACCAATGCCGTCGCGCGCGCCGTGGCCGAATCGAAGGCCACGTCGATCATCGGCGGCGGCGATTCGGCGGCGGCCGTTCAGCAGGCGGGCGTCGCCGATCGCATCTCGCACATTTCGACCGGCGGCGGGGCCAGCCTGGAATTCCTGGAAGGCCGTACGCTGCCCGGCGTCGCAGCACTCAATGATGCCTGAGGCGCACACATCCTCCCGCAGGCTATACTGCTCGAAGCCC
>DATBWU010000250.1:0-2817 GCA_036514635.1 Anaerolineae bacterium
TTGTCGGGCCGCGCGGGCGCGGCGTCGGCGCGACGCGATTGGCTTTTAGCCTGTTGCTGATCTTTATCGGCGTGGTCACTCTGCTGGAAGGGATAGGCGCCATCGGCTTCACGTTCGGCGATTTAATGGCAAACTTCTGGCCCCTGGTCCTGATCGGGTTGGGCGCGTTGATCTGGTACGAATCGACCCGGCCGCACGTCTCCGGCCCGGCCATGGTCGCCGATGGCATCGTGTACGATTCCATCTTCGGCGACTTGAAACTGACGCAACCCGGCTGGCAGTTACGCGATGTGCGCGCCAGCACCATTATCGGCGACATCAAGATCGATCTATCGAAAGCAACGATTCCGGACGGCGAAACCATCGTCGACGTGCGCGCCATCATCGGCGACGTGGACATCTGGGCGCCGCCCGATCTCCCCGTCGCGCTCGACGCGCAGTGCACGTTCGTCACGGTCAATTACTTTGGTGCGAAGAACGATGTGATTCTGCGACGCACCGTCGAGACGCCGCCGGCCTACGAAGTCGCGCCGCGCCGCGTGCGCGTTCGCGCCGAGATGGTCTTCGGCGACCTTAATCTGATTCGGGCGAGGCAGGCGGCGTGAGCGATCAGAATCCGTTTCGCTCGCGCCCCTTGTACTCCGGCATCCAGTGGCGGTTGACGGCGACCTACGTCGCCGTCACGGTGTTTGCCATCCTGGCCGTCGAAGTGGCCGTCGCGCTCGACTGGATTCCGCGCAGTCCGGCGCTGCTGGTCGGCACGGCGGCGTTAGCCGGCGGCACGTTCGGCTTCATCACCGCGCGCGTCATCAAGCTGCGCCTGCGCGCCATCGCCCGCGCCAGCGCGGCGATCGCCGCCGGTGATTTGAGTCAACGCCTGGTCGTGGACGGCGACGACGAAATCGCCGAACTGGCCGAACAGTTCAACGAAATGGCCTCGCGGCTGGATGCGAATGCCGCCGAGCTCCGCCGCCTGGCCACCGCCGCCGAGCGCAGCCGCCTGGCCAGTGACCTGCACGACTCGGTCAATCAGCAAATCTTCAGCCTCAGTATGCTGGCTGCGACCGCGCGCAAGAAGGTCGGCGACCATCCGCTGGCCGCCGACCTGGCCCGGCTGGAGACGCTGGCTCGCGACACGCACACCGAAATGCGCGCACTCATCCGCGAACTACGCCCGACCGCGCTCGATGGAGCCGATCTCTCCGGCGCGTTGATGCGCTACGTGGCCGACTTTGGTACGCGCTACGGCCTGAGCGTGGTTGTCGACGCGCCGCCGGTGGGGCATCTCTCTTCGAGCCTGGAAACGGCGCTGTTCCGCATCGCGCAGGAAGCGCTGGGCAACGCCGTGCGCCACTCGGCGGCGAAGCAGATCCGGTTGTCCCTGCGCCGCGCGGGCAACGTGATCGAACTGATCGTGCAGGACGACGGGCGCGGATTCGATCTGAGCGCGCATCGCGAGGGATTGGGCCTGCACAGTATGCGCGAGCGGGCCGAGTCGCTTGGCGGCGTGTGCGAGGTGAGCAGCACATCGGGTCAGGGCAGTACCGTGCGCGTGCACGTGCCGGTAAAATAACCTCACCCCCGGGCGAGGAAGGGAGAGTTCTATGTCCTCTGAAAAAATCTCACTCATTTTGGTCGATGATCATTCCGTCGTGCGCGAAGGGTTGCGCGCGTATCTCTCCACCGAGCCGGACATCGAGGTGATCGGCGAGGCGAGCAATGGCCGCCAGGCGCTGAAACTGGCTGCCGATGGTGTGCCGGATGTCGCGCTGGTCGATCTGGTGATGCCCGATCCAACGCCCGGCCCGACCGGCCCGATGGATGGCATCGGCACGATCCGCGAGCTGAAGAAAGTCAGCCCGCATACGCAGATCATCGTCCTGACCTCTTACGCCGAAGATGAAAAGATTTTCCCGGCTGTGCGCGCCGGCGCGCTGAGTTATATGTTGAAAGACGTGAGCGCCGATGATCTGGTCAAGGCGATTCGCGCCGCCGCGCGCGGCGAGGCCACGCTACATCCCCAGGTCGCCGCGCGGCTGGTGAGCGAGGTCGGTGGGCAGAAGCGCGAACCGGGCGTCGATGCGCTGACTGAGCGCGAGATGGAAGTTCTCACGCTGATCGCGCGCGGCATGAGCAACCGCGAAATTGCGCAGACGCTGGTCGTCGCCGAGAAGACCGTCAAGTCGCATGTAAGTAACATCCTTAGCAAGCTGCACCTGGCCGATCGGACGCAGGCCGCCATTTACGCACTGCGCCAGCGCATCGTACCGCTGGAAGGGAACGAGTAAGGGTCGGCATCTCACCGCAGAGCGCACAGAGATCGCGGAGTTCTTTATAGAACTCTCTGCGTTCTCTGCGATCTCGGCGGTAAAATAAACTCCATCGGGACGAGTCGGGGAACTTGACTCGGCGGGTGCGCGTCCTCCTGACAAACCCAGGAGGTGATGTGATGATGATGTTTCAACGCGCCAAGAGGCTGATGGCTGTGGCGATCCTTGTGTCGGCCTGCGCGCCCGCCATCAGCAACTCGATTGAAAGCCCGGTGCTGACGCCCACGCTTTCGCCTTCCCAACGGGTCGAGCAGGCCACGTCTACACCTATCGCAACGAAGGAGGCCAGCGTGGCCCCAACCGTCGCCGTGCCTGCAAGCCTGCAACCTCTGATCGATACTGCCATCGCGGATCTATCTGAGCGCCTGTCGATCGACGCAACGCAAATCACGGTCGTTGGTTTCAGCGCCGAGGTGTGGCCCGACGCCAGCCTGGGGTGTCCTGAACCCGGTGTGCAGTATGCGCAAGTGCTGACCGAGGGCTATCG
>DATBWU010000251.1:0-11177 GCA_036514635.1 Anaerolineae bacterium
GTCTCTATTCGCGAGCATGTAGAGATTATCTATGCCCTACCCTATCGCGAATTTCGCGCAACGTCTTGGCGCTGTGGTGCTGATGACATAGCGCCTGCAAATTGCTCTCCTCATCGCTTCCGCCTGCGGAACGTGGCCGGATGTGGTCCACGTCGGTGGCCGGCGTCGTGTACCCCAAACGCTCACACTCGATGCAGAGCGGATGCTTGCGTAGGTAGCGCACCCGCATCCGGCGCCATCGCGCATCATAGCCCCGCACCGCAGCAGAACCGCGCTCCGCATCCTGCTGCTTCTGCTTGCGCTTCTGATGCTCCTCACAAAACCGCCCGTCATGGACGATAACCGCGCATCCTGGCCAGGCACAGGGCCGGCCTGCTCTCATGGGCATGGCATAACCAAACCTAGTTCGACAGCGTGACCGTATCCGGCGTGACGCTCGCCGCCGACATTTGCGCAGCCAGCACTCGGGAAACGCTCGGCACCTTCACCAAATTCCGGATCGGGAACTGCACCTCTTCCTTCAGCGGCAGGTCGTTGCCCAGGTCGCTATCGTACGTGCCCTCGAGGGTCACCACCCGCAGCGGAGCAGCCCGCTCCGGCAACGCCAGGTCGTCGCCTGACAGCACGACCGTCACTGTACTCGCCGGCGTCGCAATCTCGATACCCGCACGCTCGTTGATCACATTCCCGGCCAAATCCGTCAGCGTCCAGGTCAACGTGTTCGGCGTGAGCGGATCTCCGTTTTCATCGGTGATCGCCAGCTCGAGCGCGAACGTCGATTTTTCGTTCGCTGTATCCGTTATCGTAATCGGCATGCCGCCTACCTGCTATCCGCCATCTGCCATCCGCTACCTGCCATCCGCTACGACATCTGCACATCCAGGTCGCCGATCGGGAACGACACCGTGTCCCCGCTCCCGACGGCCTGATCCGCCATCGCGTTGTCGTACATCAGCAGGTTGCCCACGGTTGCGGCGTCCACGATCGCCACTCCGACGACCGTGCCCCATGAGGCCGACGCCTGCGCGAACGTCACGGCGTGCGTGTTGTCCACCACGCTCGACGCGGCCAAATCCCACGTCGGAGATGCGCCGCCGTTCACGTTCACCTGCTTGCGCGCGTAAGCGCCGCCGGACGGCTCCGTGATCGTCGATCCCGTGTTGCTGTCTGTAACCGTGGCGGTCACCAGTGCGACGTAGGTGTCCGGCTTGGCGTAGGCGGTATTCCTGAACATCAGGTCGAGCAGCTTGTTCGCCAGGTAATCGCTGATCTCGCCCGCGCTGTACTCGACGTACACCTCGGCGCTGGCGACGCTGGGCGTGTTGCCGCTCACGATCGATTTGCCCACCGCGAACGCGCCGTGCGCCAGCACGTTCCCGCTGCCATAGGTCCCCGTGTCCACGATGGCCCAATGCGTCACCGTCCCCCACGCCCCGCTCGCCTGCGGGAACGTGACCACGCCGCTCTGCGTCACACGCCGGCTGGCCGCCGCGCCGAACGTGATCGCCGTACGCGCATAAGCGCCACTATTCGCGACCTCGCTCATTGATGCGCCCGTCGCCGCATCGGTCGGGTCCGCCGTCGCCAATGCCAAATACACCGTCGCCACCGGCGTGTACGCTGCATTGCACACATGATCCAGCAACTCGTTCTCTGCAAAATCAGTCAGACTTCCCATCTTTCACTCCTCGTTAGGGCAAGTTGGGGCAAGTCTTGCGCTTGCCCTTCCTCTCTCATTCGATCGTGATTCCCGGCTTCCGCCCCGTGGCCGAAACGCCCGGCTTCCGCCCCGTGGCCGAGACCCGCGCCAGGCCGGTGACCACCGCGAGCAATAGAGGCACCATGTCCGGCGTGACGGATGCGGATTGCAGCACGCCCGCTAACAGGCGCTCGACGCTGATAACTGCGTTTGGCGTTAAGGTCTGCGCAACCAACATGCTCATTGCATCGCGCAACACGTTCAGCGCCGCCGTGTCGGGTGCTGTCGTTTGACTCTGAATCGCCGCCGCCGCCGCCATCGCCCGCAGCAAGGCCACCGCATCAGGCGTCGCGCTTGTGCTGGCTAGTGCCGCCGCCATCTCGCGTACCACGGCCAACGCGGCCGCATCCGGCGCATTGCTCACCCCCGCCAGCGCCGCAATCAGCGGTCGCTCGACCGCCAGGATGCTCGTGGCCGGCGCGCTGGATTGAGCAGTCAATATCGCCGCCAGCTCGAGAAAGCCGGCGATGTCTAGCAGGGCATCATCTGGCGTGACACTCGCCGCCAACGCTTGGGCCAGCATCTCCCGTGCTACATCCACGCCAGCCGTATCCGGCGTCGCGCTCGCGCCGGCCAATGCTGCCACCATCTCGCGCACTACACTAAGTGCCACAGCATCGGATGTAGCGCTCTGTCCAAGCAGCACAGCCGACATCTTCCGGGAGATAACCAGACTGGACGTGTCTGGCGTGGCACTCTGCCCGAAAAGCGCCGCTGCCATCGCCTGCGCCCGCAGCAGCAGGATCGAATCGGGCGTCGCGCTGGCGCCGGTCAGAACTGCCAACATCGCCCGCGCCACTGACAGCACGGACATGTCTGGAGCCCCGCTGTTCACGCCTACCGTCGCGGCCATCGACCGGGCGACCGCCAGGCTCGACGTGGCCGGCGTCACGCTCGCCGCGGTCAGGGCCGCCACCAGCTCAATGAAGCCAGTGATGTCCAGCGCAACCGTATCCGGCGTCGCGGATTGCGCCAGCAGCGCGGCCAACGTCTCGCGCAGAACCCCTAATGCCGCCGTGGGCGTTACCGATTGCGCCGCCGCTGCCACCGCCAAAGCGCGTGCGATGTTGAGTGCTGCCGTGTCGGGCGTCGCCCCACCGGCCACCATCGCCGCCGCCAGGGTGCGCGCGGTGCTCAACGTCGCCGCATCGGGCGTCGCACTCTGGCCCTGGAGCGCCACCGTGAATGCCACCGCTCGAAGCAGCACCGCGGAATCGGGCGTCGCGCTCGCTCCAGACAGTATCACCGCTACCGCGCGCGCCACGCCGAGCGCGGCTATGTCAGGCGTCGCGCTCTGACCCAGTAGTGCCGCCAGCATCGTTCGAGAGACGGCCAGGCCGAGCGTGTCCGGAGTCGCGCTTTGGCCGAGCAAAACCGCGGTCATCGCGCGTGCCACGCGCAAGGTGGATGCGTCGGTCGTCACGCTGCCCACCTGCGCCGTCGCCAACATCTCACGCAGCACGCTCAACGCGCCTGCATCTGGCGTCGCCGATTGGGCGCTGAGGGCCGCCGCCACGTAGATGGTGATCAGCAGCGTAGCCGTGTCCGGCGTGATGCTCGCCGCGAGCGATTGCGCTGCCATCGCGCGGGAGACGCTCAAGACGTTGTTGGCGGGTGTCGCACTCGCGCCGGCCAGCGCCGCCGCCACCGCTCGCGAGACGTTCAGCACGTTGGCTGCCGGCGTCACCGTCACGGCCGTGAGCGTCGCGGCCAGGTTGATCGCGCCTGCGGTAGGTGTGCGTGTGATGATGTGACGGCGCGATGGATAGAACACTCGCGGATGCGCCTGCACCGCAACCGTGCCCTGTTCAACCATTTTCAACGCTTGGCGATAGTCGGGTTCGTCGCCACTGGCATCGCCGCGAATCAATGGGTAATAAGCAACCAGGCTGGCGGGCCGGACAAACAGCGGCGAAAAGCCTGTAGCCAGTTGCAAAATTTCAGCAGTGGTTAGGGCAACGTTCCAAAATGCGACGTTGGCAATGCGGCAGGCAACGGCAGGGATGGCTAGAGAATTGTTTTGGTTATACAGTACGCCGATGACACTTTTGTTGACAGTGGCAGATGGAGTAAGATTTGTTGTATTTTGTGCACTGGCAATTCCATTCAGGTATACATACCTGGATGTTGCTGACCCGTAGACTGCTGCGACGTGATTCCAGACTCCCGTCGATACGGCTGTTGTATGGACAGCCTGGCTAGAGGTAGTACCGTTTCCTACATAAGCATTTGGATAGCCAGTAGTGTGGACGTATCCCAGTCTCCATCCATCTAATTCAGCGTTTGCGCCACTTGTGTAAAACAGTCCCGTTATAAGGTTAGAATTGGTTATATTGGCCGGGTTGATCCATGCGGCCATTGTCAGCGGAACGGCTGTTATCAGGCCGCCGCTATACACAAAATGGTTGGCAGTGCTGTAGAGACCACGTGCCATTATGTTTCTTTGATTTCTACGGCAACGAGTTCAGCGTCCGTTGTCACATCATCCGTCCCCGCACTTCCATCTGCATCGCGGCGCACCTTCAATCGGAACATCTCACCCACCGTTAGGCTGTCCATCTGCGCGCCGCTGGTGAAGGGGATCGTGACAAGAGTCATGATGCCAGATGTGCCGTTGGGATTGCCGGCTGCGCCCTGGAAGGCAGCGAACGAGTCGGCGTCGGTATCCAGCGTGCCGTCGTCCATGCGCTCGAAGGCGGCCTGCCAATAGGCGTTGCCGGATGTGGCGGAGGAAAACGCGACGTGCAAATAGACCGTGAGCCCGCCGCCGGCGTAGTGTCGAGGCAGGATGCTCGTGAAGACGGCTTCTTCGTCGGCTGACCCATCGAAGTCGAGGACGGGATGGAGATTGCGCACGTCCAGGGTGGCATAGATGGACGCAGGCGGCTCGTTTTGAAGGGGCGTGAAAACATTGAGGGTATCTCCGCTTGCCATCAGTCCACCTCCGAGAAGATGCGTCTGAGAAGCGCCAGGTCGTGGCGCATGAGGGCCACGGCGACGAAGAGGAGTGTCTTTTGTGCAGCCGTGAGACTGGTGCGGGCCGCGACGGGTAGGGCTGCGTTGTAGGCAGCCGCATTGTCGTTGATCCACGTGTCTGTCGCGGCGATCGCGGCATTGAGATTGGTCTCGTTGAGGTCGAGGCGCTCTCGAAAGGCGCTCCACCAGCGGGACAGAGCACGGTTGATTCTGAGTCGATCAGCGTCGGGTAATGTAGCCATGTGTTGTGGCTCCTTCAACTGTAGTTAGGCATGTGCTGTCAAATCGCCCAATAACATCACTTCTCATAATGCCCATACCCGGAAGCGGCAAGCCTCGCGCTTGCCCTTCATCCCTCATCTTTCATCCTCCGTTCCCGCCGCCGCCTCCGCATTCACTGCCGGCATCTCCCAAATGCTCGACCACAACACCCGCTCCGCCCGTCCCCGCCGCGTCCATCCACCAACGCTTTCCGTCTGCCTGACCCGCGCACGGCGGGCGCGTCGAGGAAAACACACGGGGTATCTCGCTCCGTAATACAATCCGTGCCCTTTCCTGCACCGGAACGGCCTCTGCCTCGGCCTCCGTCCCCCCGATCCGCCTGTTCCCCAAATCCGCTGTTCGCGGAGTCATAGTTCCGAATACGCGATGCGCGCCGAGGCCACCAGCGGCTCGCCGAACGGGATCATCGCGACAACCAATTCAGCCAGGTGCCGCGGCAGGTACTCGCGCGTGATCGTCCCGTCGCGCAGCGTGCGGACCAACGCGACGGGTCGGCCGTAGCCGGCCGCCGGTACGTGCAGCGCCATCGTGGATGACACCGCCGTGTGCTGAAAGATGGGCGGGAGCGTTGTCGTCGTGAACATATCACGGCCTTGGCGTCGACGTCGCCACCGGCGAGATGGGCGACGATACGGTCGGCGTCGGTGTGACAGTTGGCGTGGGCGTGCAAGCCCACAGCGCGAACAGGATAAGCGCGATGCTCAACTTGCGTCTCATCCGACATCCCTCACTCTCCGCCTCGCCCTTACCCGACGATTGACTAACCACGCAGCCCCGCCCAGCGCCAGAGCAGCCGCGACCGCGCCCGGCGACACGGACTCCGCCGGCGAAACGCCGCGCTCGACCAGCGGCAGATAGGAACGATAGGGCAGGGGGCCAGACTGTGGGTGAGAGATGATGTAGTCGGCCAACGCAGGCAACGCCGGAGCAAAATTCGCGCTGCCCCAATTCCCCAGCGTCCAGGCGCAGCAGCCAATCACGTAATCGTCCCTCATCAATTCCGCGTCGTACCAGGCGTAATCCTCGATGAACGCCCGCTCCCCGATAAACGTCGCGCCACCGTCTTGACCAGTCTCGCTCAGAATAAGCGGAATCACCGCATCGTCGGCGCGCAATCGCTCGTACAGCGTGCGATAGCGCAGAGCATGGTATGGCTGAGTGTCGCGCAGTGTCGGATCGGAAAATCCTACCCCGCCGTACTCGTGGCTTGTCAGTACGTGGCCTGCATTGCGCCGCTTGAGTTCCAGGCAGCATCGCACGATGGCCGAGTGCCATGTCAGCGGCGGATTGCCGGTGCTGAAAGCGAAGACCCCCATGCGCTTGCCGAATTCCTCGAAGTAGCGCGCCATGAGTATGTACCAATCCGCCTGCCACGACGGATAGGCACTCCATTCGTTTGAGGGTTCCCAGATGTCGATCTGGGGATTGGCCTTGATGGCCGGCTCGTACACCTGCCGAAAATGGAGTTCGGCCACAGCATCGGGCGGCGTACCGCCGATGGGGTGCTCGTCCAGCCCCTCCCATCCCTGGCCGGTCTTGCGCCCGACCGTGATCGCCCGATCGCCGAGGATACGCTTGGCCTCCGTGGCCGGGCTGAAGTCCCCGACGCATTTGACAAGGAGGGGATCGCTGGATTGGGCCGCCACGCGCTCCAAGAAGGCGCCCAGCCCGGTGCGCGGCCCCGTCGCGACGATGTGCAGGCCGACCTTGCTCATCTGACCGGCCTCATCCACCGGATGATCCAGGTCACCAGGCGCATGTACAGCGACCAGAACCAGAACCGAATCACCGCCCCGGCCCCTCAATGAAAAAAGATTCGGGATCGACCATGCCCTTATAGGCGTTCGTCAACCCGACCTTTCGCAGCGACAGATGCAGATGTGCCGCGCTGGCATTGCCGGTTCTATCGGCCAGCCCGATCAACTGGCCAGCTTTGGCCTTGTCCCCGACCTTCACCCTGAGCGACCCTTCGAGCAGATGCGCGTACATCGTCTCGAACGCGCCCTCTGCCATATCGTGGCCTATGCGAACCTGCACGCCGTAAGCATGGTTTTTGACGGTCGGATGCCAGCCGGCCATCGTCACGACGCCATCAGCGCAGGCGTACACATTCGATCCGCTCGGCGCTCGAATGTCCACGCCCTCGTGGCCCGGCAACCCGAATCGCTCGTAGTATTCGGGCCGCTCGCCGAAGCGTTGCGTGTAAACCCGGTAGTCCGTGGGCCACACCAGCTTCAGCGCAGGCTTCCGCTCTGGAGTCAGCATGTGGATCAGCGCATCGGCCAACTCGACGCATTCCAGCGCGTCGCGCTCGCCCTCGGCATGGCCGGCCGCATGCGCCGCCAGGCGCTCACGCAAGTGAAGCAATGCTTGATAAAGCTCATCCTGATTCATCGTTCCGGCTTCATCCGCTCGATTCGACCTGCTCCAGCCGTCGCCTGAGCTCTGTATTCTCTTCTTCGAGATGTTTTACACGCAGCCGAAGCTCGCCGTTTGCGGTCTCTAGCTGAGCAATGGTAGACCTGGCCTGAATCAGGTCCATGCGCATCGACTCGAACGCCATCTCGTAGCGCTGGCATTTCTCCTCGAGCGCGACCAGCCGATCTTCGTATCTCGTGATTCGCGTTTCGTACTGTTCGATGGTGCGCTCCAGGGCGTCGGCGCTCATCTCGCTGATCGCGTCTGCGGCCTCGATGTGCGCTTTGTCGTCCGACCGCTGCGACTCGGCGCGCGCCTTCAATCCATTCCAGATGGCCGTAATCGCCGCGCCACTCAGCAGACCAGCCACTGCCGCAATGAGCACCTGTGTCCAGTCGATCGGCAATTCAACGCCTCAGTTCAGGATTAGGCCGCGCGCAGGAGGAGATAGGCCGGCGTCCGCATTTGCCGGGCCGGGTAACGCGCAACGCGCGGCCATTCCCGCGCGTTACCCTTTCAGCGCCGCTTTCACAGCCTTGACCGCTTTCGTCTCAGGCGCGATTTGATGTAGAGATTGATTCGCCACCAGGGCCGCAACCAGAATCGAGAGTAGCTTCAGCGCGCCGCCGGTCGAGCATTCGACAAACACGAGGCCCAATGCCGGCGCGCAGCCGGCCACGAAAACGCCGACGCTGATCGCAATTAGGCCAAGCGCCATGATCGTTTTCTTGACATCTTCGGGCAGCGCCGCCCATTTGGTGTTGAGGCCCGGAACGTAGCTGAGCAGCAGCGACAGAATGGTCGCGTACAGGGCGGCCAGAAGTTCGGGTGAGATGGGCGGCAGATCGGGGAACTGGGCGAAGATGGCGGATGCAGCGACTGTGGGAACGACGAATGCGAGCACGATGAAGATGACGGTGAAACGGACGACGAGCTTGTTCATGAGGATACCCCTTTCGGTGTGGATTGGTCTCGACTCGTTGGGCGATAGCAGACCAGCGACCCGAGAAGCCAGAAATAAGACACGGCCAGCCCCAATGTTAGGGCTGGCCGTGTCTCCACACGCGCTTACGCGCGTTCTATACGTTTCACGTCCCTGCGCGCCGGGGCCTCCGGCGCCGCGCTGTTCAGTTGCGCGAGAAGTGTATCACCAGTTGCAGCAAAAAGTCAAGACGGCGAAGGTTTGCCTGGAGCAAACCGCTCGACGGCATCCGACCATTTCTTGACGATGCCCCATTCGACCAGGTCGAGAGTGACGAAGCGGATCAGCTTGCTCGACCTGAGCTGTCGAATGCGCAGCATCAATTGTTCCTCTTCGTGGCTGACTTTGATGGTTCTCAGATCGTCATTCAATGCCGATCGGCTCCTGCCGGAAAGTGTATGAAATACACTTGGCCCTGTCAAGCACCTCTGACGATTTTGTTATGAGATTCATACCGTCCGCACACCGCTCTCGGTGACACTTGAACTGCTTTGCATCGATTCGACAGGGCGGATTAGAGAGAAGCGCGATTGACAGCACGACCGGATTTTGATAGAACGCCAGCATGATCGAGGTGATCGTCGCCGCGACACCTGTCTCCGAGGCTATCGACAAGTTCCTGCTTGTCATTGCGCTCGACGTGAAGCCCGAGACGATCAAAAGCTATGCGCTCTGCTTGCGGCCCCTGCGCGCGCTCGATAAGCCCATTGGCGAAATCACCGCCGACGACCTGCGCATTGCCTACGCCCGCCTGCGCGATCGCGACTCGCGCTATGCCGATCATCCCCTGCGCCCGGCAGTGAGCGACGGCCTCTCCGTCTACACGCTGCACAAGCACGTGCGCGTGTGGAAGCGGTTTTTCCACTGGCTCGTCGACGAAGGCGCTATCGGCCGAGACCCGGCGCGCAAGCTCCGCAGGCCAAGGCTGCCCAGGGAACCGCCAAAGGATATGACGCCCGACGACCTCGATCGACTGCTACGCGCCGCCGAGGCCGAGAGCGCCCGCGATTACGCCATCATCTGCTTCCTGGCGGATACGGCATGCAGGGTCGGCGGCCTGGTCAGTCTGACGCTGGCCGATCTGGACCTTGCCGAGCGCCGCGCGAAGGTCATCGAAAAGGGCAGCCGCTCGCGCTACGTGCACTTCAAAGAGCGCACCAAGCGCGCGTTGCGCCGCTACCTCGACGATGAACGTCCCGACAATTCCGGTCTGTGCGTCTTCATCGGCCTACGCGGCCCGCTCACTACCGGCGGCGTCTACCAGATCCTCAAGCGCCTGGCCAGGAAAGCCGGCGTGCGCGGAAGATATAACCCGCATTCGATGCGCCATGCCTGGGCGCGCCAGGCCATCAAGCGCGGCGCGAATCTCAAAGAGATTCAGGAAATTTTGGGGCACACCAGTATTGTCACGACGACCACGTTCTATGCGGTGTATCTCGACGAGGAGATCCACGAGCGGCATGGTCAATTGTCGTGGCTGCCGGAGGAGTAGGGCAGGGGGATATAGAACAGCGCCGGCCAGGGTCGAGCGCCGCGACCTGGCCAGCGGGGAAAATGGACGGGCCGCGCTGTGCGTAGCGCGGCCCATTGGCAGTGTGGGAGGGGCAGGTTCTTACGGAGGCGGTCGCGCCCAGGCATTGCCCCGAGTGCTGCCGCGTGAGATGTATCGGAATCCTGTCATGTTCCCCCCAGGATGAACATGGATCCGAAACTCACGCTCACTATATCACACGTGTCAATTTGAGGTTGGTTGGTTGCCGGCAGACGCACGCCGGATGTACGGAACGTTCAACAACTCGACCGCCTTGCGCTTGGCCGCTTCGCCACGCCGATCATACTTCTGTGTCGTCGTGACGCTGGCATGTCCAGCCAGCTTCTGCACAGTCGAAATGTCAGCGCCGGCATCGAGCAGGTCACTCACAAATGTTCGTCGAAAATCATGCGGCGAGAGATGCTTGAGCCGGGCTTGCTGCGCTCGCTTGGCGAGCGCATTGTAGATCGATTGCGGTGTCAGCCGTTGACGCACGTTCACCCGGCCCGATTTGTTGACCGGGCAAAACAGCGGACCAACCGCCGCTCCGCGCGCCAGCAGCCAATCCTCGAGCGCCGCGACGATGTTGGCGTTGGCCGGCAGCTCGCGCTGTTTGTTGCCCTTGCCTCGCACGACCAGAGTTTTATTGACCCCGTCGAAATCCGAGACCTTAAGCGCGCAGATCTCCGCCCGGCGCAGCCCGCCGGCGCGCAGCAACACGATCAGCGCCCCGTCACGCGCGCCAGCGGGCGAGGCATCGGCGGCGCAGGCCCGAATCAGCGCATCGATCTCCGCCGGCTTCAGCGCGCGTCCGGCCAGCAGGGCGTGACCGGCGACGCCCTTCACGCTCTTGACGTGCTGATACGTCTCGGCGTCGATGTAGCCCAGCAGCCAGGCCGCCTTCATCACGCCGCGCACCGCCGCCAGCAGCTTGTTGACCGTCGCCGGGCTATAGCGCTCGATTAGCTTCGCGCGCAGCGCCGCGACATGCTGAAAGCGCAGCGCCGGCCAATCCAGCATCAAGGCATTGCGGACGCGGCCACGGGTCAGCAGCTCGGCGGCAATGTCGAGCGACGAACGCATCGTCGCGCGCCCGGTGCGTGACAGGCTGGACAGATATACCGCCGCCGGATTGCGGTCGAGCGGGTAATCGCGCGCCATGGCCAGGGCCGCAGGCGATGCGGAAATCAGTGCAGCCATATCCCCAACACTACCTCAAGTTTCCAGAA
>DATBWU010000252.1:0-3949 GCA_036514635.1 Anaerolineae bacterium
GACCTCTTCGACACTCAACCCCGGCGGCAGGCGCACGCCGAACTTCAGCCGCGCCGATTCCTCAAAGCCGCCCGAATCGGAATGCATGACGCGCAGCGTCGGGCTGAACCGATCGAACACCTTTGGCCGGTCTGCGTTGAACTCCGCCGCCCACGCAGTCACGCGATTCCAGAAACTCACCGCCGCCTCGCACGCGGACTCGACCTGCGCCGCCGTGTGCGCCAGCGTCCGGCGGACGGCGTACTCGAACCACGCGCTGCCTTTGTAGCCCAGCGTCACGCGATCCCAGCCACTCGGCTCGCCGATGATCACTGCCGCCGGTCTATAGCGATCACGCACGAACTTCGCGCCGCGCGAATCGCCCTCTTCACCCACCGCGCCGATCACCGTGATGCGCCGCCCCGGCCTGGCGCCCGCCTGCGCGCCGGCTGCGACGAAACAAGCCAGCGGCCCTTTCGCATCGACCGCCCCCCTACCCCGCAGCACGTCGCCCTCGCGTCTTACGTCGATGAATCCCGGAACCGTATCGATGTGGCCGAGCAGCACCACTTCGTCTGGGCCATCGCCGAGGACGCCGACCGCGTTACCCGCCTCGTCGATCGAAGCCGTGTAACCCAGCGCGCTCATCTGCGCGGCGAGATACTTCACCGCGTCGGCCTCGCGTTCGGTCGGGCTGTAGATTTGAAGCAAGCCTTCGAGAAGAGAAACTTCGTACATTGCCGATTTTGGATTTCGGATTTAGGATTGTGGATTTCATTCCGCAATCCGCAATCCGAATTCATAAATTCTGAATGATGGCCTTTGTCATTGCGCCCGTCGCTGCCTTGCCGCCGAGGTCGCGCGGAAGCACGCCACCTGCCAGTGCCGCCTCGACCGCGTTTCGCACGCGCTTCGCCGCGTCCGCGTGGCCGACGTGATCCAGCAGCATCGCCGCCGAGAGAATCGCGCCGATCGGGTTGGCGATGCCCCGCCCGGCGATGTCCGGCGCGGAGCCGTGCACCGGCTCGAACACCGCGACGCGCTCGCCCACGTTCGCCGACGGCGCGACGCCCAACCCGCCAATCAACGCGGCGGCCTCGTCGGAGAGAATGTCGCCAAACAGGTTCGTCGTCACGATCACGTCGAACGTTTCCGGATCGCGCACGAGGCGCATCGCCATCGCATCGACCAGCATCTCGCTCACGCCCACAGCGGGAAACTCCGAGGCGACGCTCAGGCACGTCTCGCGAAACAGGCCGTCGGTCACTTTCAGCACGTTCGCCTTGTGAACGATCATCACGGAGGGCCGATGACCGATGACTGATAACTGACAACTGTTCCCGGCTCGCAGGCAGGCATGCTCAAAAGCGATGCGCGCAATGCGCTGTGAGCCGCGCCTGGTGATCACACGCTCGGCGATCGCCGTGTCGCCCTCGCGCCGC
This sequence comes from Anaerolineae bacterium, assembly GCA_036514635.1. Lineage (GTDB taxonomy): Bacteria > Chloroflexota > Anaerolineae > Fen-1058 > Fen-1058 > DASSFZ01. The sequence goes on from DATBWU010000252.1 coordinate 1,422, forward strand.
TCGCGCCCGGCGTACAGACCTTCGGTGTTCTCACGCACGATCAGCAGATCGACGTTGGGCCGGGAGAAAGAGCCGGGAAGAGATCGGATAGGCCGCAAGTTCGCGTACAGGTCGAAGGCTCTGCGCATCACCAGAATCGGGCTGCGATAGCCGTCAACCTGTGTCGAAGGCGAAGCCGTCGCGCCAAACAAGGCCACACCGGCCGACTCGACCGAGGCCAGCGTGGCATCAGGGATCGCGTCGCCGCTAGATCGGAAATGCTCAAAACCGGCGTGCGCTTCGACGAAGCGAAGGCCAAGCCCTAGCGCGGCCAACACCTCGGCAGCGGCGGGAATCACTTCTTTGCCGACACCATCGCCCGGAATCAAGCAGATGGCGGATTGCAGATTTCGGATTGCGGATTGAGATAAGGTCATGGCGAATGCTTCAATCAGATATCCGCAATCATCAATCCGCAATTGAAATGGTTTCGGTGTTGGCGAGGCCGAGCTTGTTGCGGAGATGGGGAATCAGTCCACCCACTTCGATGATCCCCAGCGCTGTCGGCGAGAGCGGCGGAAAAGGGAACTCGCGTCCGTTCAGGCGAATGAGGCTGTGCGGCAGGTCGATTTCGATCGTGTCGCCGGTCTGCGCCGCGTCCACCACCTCCGGGCAGGTGATGAGCAGCAATCCTTGATTGATGCCGTTGCGAAAGTAAATGCGCGCGAACGACTTGGCGACGACGGCGGCGATGCCCCGGAACTTCAACGCCGTCACCGCTTGCTCGCGCGAACTGCCGTTGCCCCAGTTGCGCCCAGCGATGATCACATCGCCCGGCTGCGCGGCGCGCGCGAACTCCGGGTCGAGGTCCTCCAGCGCGTGCGCGGCGATCTCGGCCGGCTCCTTCAGCGTGTAAGTGTACTTGCCGGGGAAGATCACGTCGGTGTTGACGCCGTCGCCGTACTTCCACACCCGGCCCACGATTGCGGATTGTGGATTGTGGATTGCGGATTGAAGGTTGGTCACCTCATCATCCTGTCACCCTGCGGCTACTCAATCTCACGCGGATCGGTAATGACTCCGGTCACGGCGCTGGCCGCGACGACTGCGGGGCTTGCCAGGTAAATCTCGGCATCGGGCTGGCCCATGCGCCCTTTGAAGTTACGATTCGCCGTCGAGAGGCACACTTCGCCCGGAGCCAGCACGCCCAGATGATTGCCCATACACGGCCCACAGCCCGGCACGCCGAACATCGCGCCGGCATCCATCAACGTCTGTACGTAACCGCGCCGAAGCGCTTCCGCGTACACTTCGGATGAGGCCGGAATGACCAGCAGGCGTGTTCCTGTGGCGACCTTTTTCCCTTTCAAGATGTCCGCCGCCGCCGCCAGGTCTTCCAAGCGCCCGTTCGTGCAGGTGCCGATGAAAGCCTGATGAATGCGCCTGCCGCGCACGACAGACAACGGCCGTGCCGCATCGACCGAATGCGGGCACGAGACGGTCAGCTCGATACGCGACGCATCGAAGGTGTAAACGGCAGCGTAGGTCGCGTCGGGGTCGGGATACAACGCGAGACTTTCGATTGCGGATTTCTGACTGCTTGCGCCCCGCTCTGCGGGGTTGCGGATTGCGGATTGAAGATCGTCTTTCGTCCTTCGTCCTTCATCCTTCGTCCTTCGTCCTTCGTCTTTCGTCTTTCGTCTTTCATCCTTCATCACCCGCCCACGTAGCGAAGCGGAGGGGGTTCCGCCTTCATCCCTCCTCCCTCGTCTCGCCCGTCGCTCCGCCAGAAACTCGAACACCGCCTCGTCCGGCGGAAGATACGCGTTCTTTGCGCCGAACTCGGCCATCATGTTGGGAATCACCATGCGGCTCTCGAGGCTCATGCGCTGGATAGCCGGGCCGGAGAATTCCACCGACATATACAGCCCGCCGTCCGCGCCGAGCGTACCGATGATGTGCAGGCACAGGTCTTTGGCCGTGATGCCTTTGCCCAACTCGCCGGTGACGACGATCTTCATGCTCTCCGGCACGCGCAGCCACAATTCGCCGGTGGCCCACAAGGCAGCGACTTCGGTGCGACCGATGCCCGCGCCGAACGCGCCCATCCAGCCGAAGTGCGTCGTGTGCGAATCGGAGCCGAGGATCAGTTGGCCGGGCAGAATCAGCGCTTCCTCACTGAAGACCTGATGGCAGATGCCGCGCCCGACCTCGTAGAAATGCCGGATGCCCTGCTCCTGGACAAAGGCGCGGACTTCGGCATGGTTCTGCGCGTGCTTGGCCGTCGGCGCGGGCACAGCATGATCGAGCGTAATCGCCATGCGATCCGGAATCGCTACGCGCTCCAGGCCGATCGTGCGGAAGATGCGGGCGATGGCCGCCGTATTGTCGTGCGATAGCACCCGATCGGGCCGTGCATCGACGACCTGGCCGGCGGCGGCTTGCGGCAGACCGGCGGAGCGAGCCAGCGCCTTCTCGGCGAACGTGAAGCCCATCAACTCACCTCGGCGCGAGCATGCAGCGGCACGCCGGGCAGGCCCGCCGGTCGA
>DATBWU010000253.1:0-4335 GCA_036514635.1 Anaerolineae bacterium
TGCTTCGCAAAATCGTCGGGCTAATCAAGAAAAGCCGGATCAATCCGGCTGAAGCGGCAAACAGCCTGCTTCAGCAGGCTTCGCTTTTTCAGCCCGGTGATGAATCACCGGGCATTGCCCACGAATTACCGAATGCTCTCAGCGCAGTATAGCCCGTCACATCGCCGGGGCCAATGACCGCCGGGCCGATCTGCGGCCCGGCCTTTCGGCGTAGGTATGCCTGCGCGCCGGGGCCTACCTCACGGCTCGACTGTGCGATAGCGCCGCGCGAAGTACACCAGCGCCTTACCTGGCTGGCCTTCACCCAACGCGGCGACTCGCCCCAGAAACAGTGTATGATCGCCGGCTTCGATCACCTGCTCGGCCCGGCAGTCCAGCCAGGCCAGCGCCCCATCGAGGATCGGCGCGCCGGTTACTTCAAAGCGATGGGGCACGCCCTCAAAGCGCGCGTTGACCAGCGGCGCGCGCCCGGCGAAGCGCTCGGCCAGGAACTCCTGCATCTCACTCAAGATGCTCACCGCGAAGATGCCGCTCGCCTGGATCCAGTCGCGGCTCTGGCTCAGACTTTCGACCGACACGAGCGCGAGCGCTGGTTTCCAAGAGGCAGTCAAGTACGCGCTGGCTGTCAGGCCGTGCAGTCCGCCCGCGTGGCGAGTGGTCACCACCGTGACGCCGGCCGCAAACTGCGCCGAGACGCGCTTCAGCGTCCGCTCGTCGATCGCGCCGGGCGGATTCACACTATTTGCATCCAGTGGGCTTCCGATCTCCGAGGTCATAGGCACCTGTCACGAACTTGGGATAGACTTCATGTTATCCATCCGCAGGCAATTGGTCAAGCGTGTTTTTCATTGCCGCCCGGCGCGCCTCTGGCCCACACACCTGGCGAGTTGATCAAAATGCGATTTGAGGGAATAATCGAGCGGGAGGACTGACACAAGGAGTTATCGTGAGCGAAGGGCAACGGACGGCGGTATTCGAAGGGCTGGTCTTCGACGAGGCGGGACATCCGCTCGATGTCGTGCACATCGGCGAGGAGCCCTATTACGTGATCGACGACGCCGGTTTTCGGCGCCACATCGAAGCGAGCCACATCGATCAGCAGGTGCTCGACACGATGCAGGCGCAGATCGACGAAAACAAAGAGGCCGTCGAAGAAGGCATGCTGCGGATGCTGGGGCGCGACGATCTCTTCACCAAAGCCGCGATCGATTCCTCGTTGAACCGCGTCGATCAACTCATGAAGAACGGCATCCCGCCGGAAGCGCGGCAGTGGCTGGGGATGATGGGGTTCCGCATCGTCGTCAATATCCACGGGGATGTCCTAACAATGGAAGGCGGTGGGATGATCGATGAAGGAGGCGAGTAGATTTTTGTCGTTGCCGATTGATTTTTTGTGTGCTATAATTTCCGCCGCCTTGTGATTGATGCAACAAAGAAATTCTCGCCGGGGAACTCTACCTCCGTCCCCTCCGGATTACCGGCGAGATTGATAGAAGTGGTCAAGCCCTGGCCCAGAGGAGGAAACCTTGGTCGAACCCTTCGGTTTCATCGGCGTCTTTATCGCTGTCGCTATCGTCCTCGCATCGGTTCCCTTACTCCTCAATTGGGTGCTGGCACCTCACAAGCCTAATCAAATCAAGAGCGAGACGTACGAATGCGGCATCGAGACCCAGGGTGACACCTGGGTGCAATTCAAGGCGCAATACTACATCTACGCGCTCATCTTTGTCATCTTCGACATCGAGGCGGTGTTCCTGTTGCCGTGGGCCGTCGCCTATAACCAGATTCCTCTGGCCGGCCTGATCGCCATGATCGTTTTCATCGTCCTCCTGGCCGACGGCCTGGTGTATGCCTGGCGCAAGGGAGACCTGAAGTGGGCTTAGCACGCCGGGCGTAAGCCCAATGCCCCGCACCCGGTTTCGGGCGTCGGGGCGTTTGTTATCGAGCGAGGGAGAACGGATATGGATCCCTTTACCAGTATCGGGTTGTCCCTGAGAGACCTGCTCGCCGCGCTGGGTCTGGCGGACTGGTTCATCGATCTGATCATGGCTGCCCTGCGCGCGGCGATTCTGGGGACGGTGGCGCTGCTCGCCTTCATGTTTCTGACGTGGCTCGAGCGCAAGGTGATCGGTCGGATTCAGGATCGACTCGGCCCGACCTACGCCGGCCCGATCGGCATCCTCCAGCCGATCGCCGACGGCATCAAGACGATTACGAAAGAGATCATCATCCCCAAAGGCGCCGACCGGGCTCCCTTCATCGTCGGGCCGATCCTCGCCGCGACTGCGGCGCTGGCTGTGTTCGCGGTGATCCCGTTCGGCCCGGATACCGGGCACGGCCCGCTGGTGGGGACAACTTTGAACGTCGGGCTGTTGTATATCCTGGCGGTCGGCGCGGCGGGCATCGTCGCCATCATCATGGCCGGTTGGGGCAGCAATAACAAGTTCGCCGTGCTGGGCACGTTCCGCGCCGTGGCGCAGTTGATCTCGTACGAAGTGCCGCAGTTCCTGAGCATCGTCACGGTGGCGATGCTGGCCGGCACGATGGAGTTGGGGCAGATCGTTCAGATTCAGCACGTGCCGTTCATCTTCCCACTCTTCCTGACTGCGCAGATCTTCCTGCTCAGCGGCGTGGCCGAAGCAGGCCGCTCGCCGTTCGATCTGCTCGAAGCCGATTCGGAGATCGTGGCGGGTTTCCACATCGAATACTCGGCCATGATGTTCGCGCTGGTGCAGATGGCGGAATACATCCACGCCTTCGCCATCAGTTGTATCTTCGTCACGTTGTTTCTCAACGGCTGGGCGTGGCCCTTTCTGCCCGGCCTGGCGCCGATCTGGTTCCTGGTCAAGAGCTTCGGCGTGTTCCTGATCCTGATCTGGTTCCGGGGTACGCTGCCGCGCTTCCGCATCGACCAGATGATGGCCTTCAACTGGCAGTTCCTGGTGCCGGTGTCGCTGGTCAACGTCATCTTGATCGCCGTCCTCAATCGCGTGCTCGTCGTTTCGGCAGGCTGGTCGGCGAGCGATCCGAACACGGCCTGGCCGTGGGGACTGGCGATGTTCGCAGCGAACCTGGTGCTGATGGTGATCGTACTGGGCATCATGGGACGCGCGGGTCGTCAGCAGCGTATGCGTGACGAGGAGAAAGTACGGGGTCGCAGTTTCGCCGCTGCAACGGGAAAATAGCGCGTAAAACGGCTCTTCCGGCTTGGGCGGGAAAAAGCCTCACCGCAAAGGCGCGAAGGGCGCGAAGATTTGGAACACTTGGCGTGCTTGGCGTCTTCGCGGTTCCTGCGAAGCGTCCCGTTCGATCCGGTAGAGCCCGTAAAACGTAACGTGCAAGTCTCAGACCAAGATTCGCGCTTTACGTTTCAGTCGGAGTGGAAATGACTGCTCAACAAGGATTCTTTTTTCTCTTTTCGGCCTTCACGCTGCTCTCGGCTTTGCGCGTGGTGATGGTGCGCAATCTGTTCCACGCGGCGGTGTGGCTGATCGCAACACTGGCCGGCGTGGCGGCATTATTCGCATTGCTGGAAGCGGGATTCTTGGCGGCGGTGCAGGTGCTGGCCTACATCGGCGCGATTGCGATTCTGATCATCTTCGCCATCATGCTCACGCGCGGCATGATGAGCAGCACGGAGCGCAGGCTCAATTCGTGGAGCGGGCTGGGCGCGGTGGTGTCGGTGGTGCTGCTGGTGATCCTGGCGCAGGTGATTCTCTCGTTTCCGTGGGCGACGCCGGGTATGGCGCTGGCGCATGCCCCGGACGACAACATCGAGACGCTGGGCAAGGCCATCGTCGATCCGGCGCAGTTCCTGCTGCCGTTCGAGGTTGTGTCGGTGTTACTGCTGGTGGCGCTGGTCGGATCGGTGTACGTGGCGCGGGCGCGGCATAAAGGCGAGTGACCAGTGAATCAGTGACCACTGACCCACTGCTCACTGACTACTGCTCACTGACTACTGCTCACTGACCCACTGTTCACTGGCCGACTGTCGGAGGACATGCATGGTTCCGATTACCTGGTATCTACTCGTGGGAGCGGCTTTGTTCTGTATTGGCGTGTTCGGCGTGCTGGCGAGGCGCAACGCGATTGCGATCTTGATGGGCATCGAGCTGATGCTCAACGCCGTCAACATCAATCTCGTCGCGTTCTGGCGCTACCTCGCACCGACCGTGGCGACCGGGCAGGTGTTCGCGTTGTTCGTGCTGACCGTCGCCGCCGCCGAAGCGGCCGTCGGCCTGGCGCTGATCATCGCGATTTATCGGCATCGCGCGTCGGTCAACGTGGAGCAGATTGACCTGTTGAAGTGGTAGTTTGATGGTTGGATGGTTGGAT
>DATBWU010000254.1:0-11351 GCA_036514635.1 Anaerolineae bacterium
TCGGTTAGATGGGCGGCGTTGCTCAATGCGCTTCCACACATACACGCACTTCCGCAGTGCGTCGCGTCCGTGCTCGCCCATCTGCTGGCTGCTGTTGCCCTTGCCATTCGGCAGGACGAGTATATTCTCGACCTGAAATCCCAACTGCTCTGCAACGTGCGAAAGAATCATATCGACCGAGACGCTGGCTCCTGCGTAACGAACGTTGTCGTTGATCATGAATAACATTCCGCCGGGTTTCGACACACGCGCACATTCCGCGATGACACACGCCATTTCGTAAAAGTAGCCTCGCACCATCCGGGGTATCCCGGTGTTGTTCAACACCTTCTGCGCTTTGAGCATCTCCAGATAGCGCAGAATAGCCTGTAGCAATTCCTGGCGATCGGTGGCAGTCACCGCGTCCTTCCAGCGCGGATTCAGGTTGAGCAAATCCTTTGCCCGGTTCTCGACGGTGCAACTCAACATTCGTTGCCTGAGGTCGATCAGTTCCGGCTCTCCTACACCGAGCAGCGCCAGTTCCAAAGCATAGGTGCGCGTGTAATCATAGCGATTGCAATAGGGCGGAGAAGTGACGATCACGTCAAACGAGCGAGCGGGCAAAGTGGGCATCACATCGAGACAGGAGCCTTCATGCAGACGAATGGAACCCCTCGCCTGCCCGGTTGGGAACAACTCGACTGCCGTACCGCTTGCTTGCACGTCCTGCACAATCTCGTCGAGCTTAGCGCAAATCGCCTCATCAAAACCGAGAATCCCGCCTTTATCAAAAGGCTTCGCACCCTGCCGGCGTCCCGATCGATGATCCCAACGAAGATACTGCCCATCCTTACGCGTGTAGCTGAGCGACTCCAGGACGCACAACAGAGCAAATCGGAGCACCCGTTGAACACGTTCGTTCTCAGCCTGCCAGGCACTGATGTATCGTTCAATCGCCTTTACGGTCTGCTCCGGGTACGCACCGCGCGTGATTCGCAATTCAAGCAACGGGTGTCGGGACTTCGATTGATTCCAGGGGCGCATCGTGGCCCAACGACGCAGCGCATCGAAGTCGACCTCGTCAAATTCGTCTTCCAGGCACATCCGAGTCGAGATGATCTGCCGACCTATCGGAAGCAGTTCGATCCCTTCGGCTTCCATACCCAACTCGCTTGCCACAAAGAGAGCCGTTCCACTGCCAGCAAACGGATCGAGAAGCCTGCCCGCATCAACTCCATATTTCCTGAGCAAGTGTTCTACGAGCGGGGCGGAGAACGCTTCTTTGAATTTATACCAGCGATAGGTCGCTCTGGCTTTGTTGGCCTGGAAACTGACCAACGAGCGTGTAAGCGACATCTGCACCGTCAGCCGCTCGCGGAAATGTTGTGCCAGTTCGCGATCGAGGCGCTCGATCTCCGCCAGCGCGGGGCGATTCGTCTTGACTGCCGGCTCGTCCCTCACCTGAAGCATACGTCATGTCACCACTTTGGTTTTGACTTCCGCCACGCCGGCGAGGATTTCCTGCGCGCTGAGCGTAGCCCCCTCACCGCTCGCGCCGAGCATCTGCGCCAGTTCCTCGATACGCGTCTCGCCATCCAACGGGCTGACATACGTAGTGGTGCGGTCGCCGTCGATCGTTTTTTCGACTTTGAAGTGTGCGTCGCCATAACCGGCTAACTGCGGCAGATGCGTGATGCACACGACCTGATGATTGGCGCTCAGTCCCCACAATTTCTGGCCGACCGTCGAGCCGACGCGCCCGCCGATGCCCTGATCGATCTCGTCGAAGATGAGCGTCGGCGTCTGGTCGGCGCGCGATAGAACGGCCTTCATCGCCAGCATCAGGCGCGCCGTCTCGCCGCCCGAAGCGATCTTCACCAGCGGCTTCAGCCCCTCGCCCACGTTCGGCGCGATCAGGAACTCGACTTTGTCCAATCCGGTCATGTCGAACGCGAACCGATCGCCGTTGACGATCGCCCCGTCGGGCGACGGGTCCCATTTCAGATCGACGGCGAAGCGCGCGCCCGACATGCGCAGATCGTTCAACTCGGCCTCGATTGCCGCCGACAGCCGATCCGCCGCCTCGCGCCGCGCTTCGGACAACTGCTTGCCCAACCGGCCCAATTCCCGCAGCAGGCGGTCTTCCTCTTTGCGCAATTCTTCGATGCGCTCGCCGGAGTGTTCGATCTTGTCCAGGTCGTCGGCGGCTTTCTTGGCGAACGCCAACACGTCGGCGATGCGGCCCGACGACGCGTACTTGCGCTTGAGTCGCTTGATCAGATCGAGACGTTCTTCGCAGTACTCCAGCCGCTTCGGCGAATACTCGACGCTGTCGCGATAGGCGCTGATCTCGCGGGCCAGGTCGTCGATCTGCGCGTTGACGGCTTCGATCGTCTCCCGGTGCGAGGCCAGCTTCGGATCGATCTTCGCCAGCCCGGCGATGGCCTTATGCGCTCGCGCCAGCGCGTCGAGCGCGGCGGGCGTCTCGCCCGCACCTTCGTACAGCGCGGCGTAGGCCTCGTCGGCCAACGACGACAGCGTCTCGGCGTTCGCCAACCGGTTGCGCTCGTCCGTCAGGACCTCTTCCTCGCCTTCTTTCAAACGCGCCTCGCCGATCTCTTCGACTTGGAACTTGAGCAGGTCGGCCCGCCGCGCCAGCTCGGCTTCGCCGCGCAGCAGGTCTTCCAACTCCTTGCGAACGCCTCGCCACTGAGACGCAACCGACGCGAACTGCTGGCGCACGTCCCATGTCCCGGCATATCGATCGAGCAGGTCGATGTGCTGCTTGGGTCGCAACAGCGACAGGTGCTCGCTCTGGCCGTGAATATCGACGAGCACCTCGCCGATCGATTTGAGCGTGGCAGCCGTCACCACACGCCCGTTTACGCGGCACGTCGCCCGGCCGTTGTCGCGAATCTCGCGCGACACGAGCAACATGTTTGGCTCGGCATCCTCGTCATCGACCAGATCGTTCTCTTCCAGGATCGGATCGATGGCGGCGCGCGTCGCGTCGGACAGATAAAACATCCCCTCGACGATCGCGCGCGGCGCACCGGCACGCACCAAAGCCGATTCGACCCGGCCTCCCAGCAGCGCGCTCACGGCGTCGATGATGATCGACTTGCCCGCGCCCGTCTCGCCGGTCAGCACGTTGAAACCGGGAGCCAGCCGCAGGCGCAGCTCGTGGATGATCGCAAAATCGGTGATGATCAGTTCGGCCAGCATCGCCATCTCCAATCCCCAATCAGCAATCCCCAATCTAAAATCCATCAGCCTCGCCAGATTTTCAGCCGGGCGAAAACGCCTGCTGCCGCCAATCCGAAGTACACCAAATCCCACAACAACCCCAAAGGGTTGCCGGCGGCGAGCATGAACTGCAACTTGGGCAGCACCGCGAACAGCGCGCCAACGCCCAGCGAAGCCAGCGCCACGATCCAGACATAGCGCCCGCGCCGCTTGCGCGACAACTGCCAGATCACTTCACCGGCGATGCCGCCGATCACGGGAGCCAGAAAAATGAGGAACCAGCCCAACTGCGGCACGATGCGCTGCCCAAGATAACCGACGAAGAGCGCCACCCCGGCCGTCACCACGTAATCGATCGGAGTGGCGTTGAAGAAAATATCCTGCTGCTGGCGCACGCACGTCTTGCAGCGGTAGCCTGTCGGCGTGCGGACCGCGTCCCTCCAGCAGATCGGTTTGTTGCAGCGATTGCAGCGGAGCGTCGTCGGCGTGTCGGGATGGTAGTAACAGTAGACAGTCGTTTCGCTCATAGCCTTATCGATTCGGATTGATCGTCACATCGGCAGCCGGATTGCGCACCATGCGCGCGAGCAGCGTTTGATAGAAATACGACTTGGGCTGCACGCGGACGAAGCGCGCGACGTACGGACTGACCTGCACGCGCACGCGATCGTTCGTCGTCAGGTCGATCGGGTCGCGGCCATCGGCGCTGAGCACGGCGTGATGCCCGCCCGCCACGCGCAGCTCGACCGTCGTGCCTTCGTCCATCACCACCGGCCGGTCGATGATCATGTGCGGTGCAACGGCGACCATCAGGATGTTCTTCAGCTCGGGCGGCAGGATCGGCCCACCGGCAGCCATGGCATAGGCCGTGCTGCCGGTCGCTGTCGCAACGATCACGCCATCGGCGACGTATCGCAGGAATAGCCCGCCGTCGATGTACGACTCGATGCGCACGCTCCGCCCGGTCAGGCCGCGCCCGACGACCACCTCGTTCAGCACATCGTACGTGTGAATGACGACGCCCTCGCGCTCGACCGCCGCACGCAGCATCGTGCGCCGCTCCAGCCAGTAGTCCGAGGCGATCACGCGCGCCAGAACGCCGGGCCACTCGTTGGGCTGCACCTCGGCCAGGAAGCCGAGGCGGCCCAGGTTGACGCCCAGCACCGGCACCTTGTGCGGCGCGGCCAGGCAGCCCGCACGCAGCATCGTCCCGTCGCCGCCCAGCGCAATCGCCATGTCGACGCTGGCCCAATGCGAATCGGCGTCTTCGGCATCGACCGAGTCACGCGTTGTCTGGACCTGCCATTCGGCCAGCCGCGCCGCGATGTCGGCCGCCAGCGCGATCGAGCCGCTCAGGTGAGGCGCGTACAGCAGCCTGACCTTGCGCGGCGGCGCGATCGGCACATCGACCGGTGGTATAGTCACTGGCAAAGTATCCTGATCTAGGAGTCCACTGAAAAACCCCGGATTTGCACCGCGAAGGCGCCAAGGGCGCTAAGAAAACCCAGGAAAAACCTTCGCGCTCTTCGCGTCTTGGCGGTGAAGAGGTTGTTTCTCAGCACTCTCCTAGCGCGGGTTTTACCCGATTATAACTCACGTCGGGTAGACGCCTGTTTCACCGCGGAGAACGCAGAGCGCGCAGAGATGATTACCTATCAAGTCTCAGCGTTCTCCGCGCCCTCTGCGGTTAACCCTGGTCCGATTGCGCGACATGAGTTATGGACCTGCCTCAAGCCAGTCGCTCGTCACAGGCGTGCCGGTAGCCGCAGCCGGCACAGCGGCGCGGATCGTCGTGCGAGCGTGCGGCGCGGCCCTCGTCCGCCGTTGCGCGCATTTCGTCGATCAGGTCGAGCAGCATCGAGCGCAACGTGTCGGTATTCTCCACGGAGAACGTCTTGTCGGCGTACTTGATGATGCCATAGGCCGGACGGCGGCCATGCGTCTCCTCGACCAGCAGGCAGTACGCCGCTAACTGCATCACGTGCCCCTGGCGCGGGCCATCGACGGGCGCGGGCGACGACTTCACCTCCACCGGCAGAATCGCGCGACCGTCCTTCACCAGGTAATCGGGCTTGCCGGCTAATCGATAGGCCCCCGAAAATAACGGCTTCTCAACCGGTCCCCACGCACGCGTGTCGATGTAGATCACTTCGCCGCGCGGCAGACCCGAACTCACTCGCGCGGCCCGGCTCCACAACCAGACGAGCAAGCCCAACACCAAGAAGAGGATCGCGAAGAAGCCGGACATGGGGGTGGTTAGTTGGCTGGTTAGTCGGTTGGATAGTGAGCTGGTTGGATGGTTGGTTCAGCCAGCGCCGCCGGCGAACCAGGCAATCGCCAGGACGATACCAATCAGCAACAACCCGATCGCCATGCGTTGCGCCCATCCCGCTGCGACCACGACGCGACCGTGCCGGGCGTGCGCTAACGTTCCGGCATCCAATTCGCGAATGTTCGACGGCCTTACGCCCTGAATCGCGCCGAGATACCACGCCTTAGCACAGTAAACGTACTGGCCGATTTCGCTGGCACGGATAATTCGTTCAGACATACCAAATTCGGAATGCGGAATTCAGAATGCAGAAATGCAAAAGGCTCCCCTTCTTTCTCAATTCTTCATTCTGCATTCTGCTTTCTGCCTTCAAACTCTCTTAGTGCCCGCTTGAGCTTCTCCTGTTGCAGCGTCGTCGTCAGGTCGCCGCGCGTGCGCTCCAATACACCGCGCAGCATATCGGTCGTGCGGCGCAGCCCGCCGGTGATCGCGTCCGGGAAGTCCATCGTCACCAGTTCGCCGTAAATGTCATCCATCGCCGCGAGCAGGCGCTCCGCTTCGGCATTGCGATCCTGCCGGATCACGTCGAGCGCGCGGCGGCGCAACTCGCTGGCGGCCTCGGCCAGCCCGTTGAGGTAGGCTGCCGCCTCGACGCCTATCTCGCCGGGCGTGGGCAACGATCGACCTCGGACGATTGCGAACACGGTCACGGCCTCGACGACTTCCTTCAGCGCGTCCTGCGTATAGCCGGTGTGGTACAGATCGGGCTGATCGACCAGGCCGGCCTTCATGGCATCCGCTGCCGCGCGCGCTTCATTCAACAGTCGCTCGGCCTCGTCGAACTCCTCGCGGTGCGTCGCGCGGATCGACAACGCGCACAGCCGGATTAGCTCACGCGATCGGGCCAGGGTTGCATCGCGGACGGCGTTCTTCGCGATCAGCGACGCGCGAATACCCTCGATGATCGAATCAAGATTGTCCACGTCCTTCTCCATTCGGTGGTCAGTGGTCAGTGATCAGTCGTCAGTAGTCAGTGATCAGTTATCGGTGAATCAGTAATCACTGGCTCACTGATCACTGTCCACTGGCTCACTGATCACTGACTCACTGATCACTGACTCACTGTCCACTGGTTCACTGATCACTGGCTCACTGATCACTGATTACCCAATCACTGATCCGGTTTCACCTGTCTAAAGAGCTGCTGCGCCAGGTCGGGGCCGCCGCCCAGCAACTTGATCTCGCCGAACTGCGCCTCATACTTATGCAGGTTCTCGTTCAGCGCGTTGAGGAGGAGCTTGGCGTGCATCGGCGTCATCAGGATGCGTGCGTGCACCTGAGACTTGGGCGTGTTCGGCAGCACCCGCGCAAAGTCGATGAGCACTTCCGAAGGCGAATGGGTAATCAGCGCGAAGTTGGCGTAAATCATTTCGAGATCGGCGGGTACTTCAATGTTGATTTGCATCGGCGGGTTGGGCTGGGGTTGTGTCATGGCCTATCTCCCTCGAACGCGACCAGCCGTCGGCCAGTAGGCAGAGACGGCTGGTGCGCGGACGCTCGATATAGACGTGGCCCTCGCTGCTTGGACAATCGCGCAAGGCTCACGGCAAAACGCTAGAAGGGGATTTCGTCTTCGCTGCTGGTCGGCGCGGCCTCTGTTGCATCCGGCACCGGTGCGCCACCCTCGGCGCGCGCGCCCAAGAAGCGCACCGTATTGGCCGTCACTTCGAAGGACGTGCCCGTCGTGCCGTCCTGGCGTTGAAAGGTGCGCGGGCCGCCGGTCTGCGGATCGGGATTGAGCCGGCCCTCGACCAAAACGGCGCTGCCCTTCTTCAGGTATTGCGCGCACGCTTCGGCCTGTTTGCCAAAGACACTCACGCGGAACCAGGTCGTTTCCTTCACCTGGTTACCGTCGCTGCCGGTGTACTTGCGATTGGTGGCGACGTTGAAGCTGGTGACCGGGGTGCCACTTGGGGTGTAGCGCATTTCCGGGTCGCGTCCCAAGTTGCCGACGATGACGATCTGATGATACATGACAGACCTCCTTCAGATTAGGGATGGACGCCCACAGGCAGAACATTTGTGTCGAGAGTGTACCGCAAGTCGATCTGCTTGTCAACGCTCTCTCCACATCTGAAAACCGTCGCGGCCTTATGGTATAATCGCAATCGGCTTTATTCTCACTTGCCCGATCATCCTCGACACGGCGGATCATCCCGACGCGGCTCGATCGGACGGGCTGCATGGAGACATCATGGCGCAACAGCAGATAGCCACCGCGCAACCCACGGCTAAACCACCCACTTTTGAACCGCCCGTGCCGCGCTCGATTGAAGAGTCCGGCCTGAATATGGGCTTTCTGTCCGACCTCATTCTGAAAGTGATGTACTTCGAAGGTTACCTGTCGGGATCGCAGATCGCCGATCGTGTCCGCCTGCCCTTCGCCGGCATCGTCGATCAGGTGCTGGAGTTCCTCAAGCGCGAGCAATTGACCGAGGTCAAGGGACAGGGCGGCTTCGGCGAGCAGGCGTACCAATACGTGATCACCCTCAAGGGCCGTGAGAAGGCGCGCGAGGCGCTCGATCACAGCCACTATGCCGGAGCAGCCCCGGTCACTCTGGAAGCGTATCAGAAAGCGATGCTGCGCCAGACGCTCAAAGACTTCACGGTTCATCAACGCGCGATGCGCCAGTCCCTGGCTCACCTGGTCATCGACGAGCGCACCTTCAGCCAGATCGGCCCGGCGGTCAACTCCGGCAAATCGATCTTCCTGTACGGCCCGCCCGGCAACGGCAAAACCGCCATCGGCGAATCGATCGGGCGGATGGTCTTGACCGAAAATGTTTACGTGCCCTACAGTGTCGAGGTCGACGGGCAGGTGATCAAAGTCTACGACAGCGTCAATCACCAGCGCGTCAGCGAAACGACGAGCCAATTGCGCAACCGCAACGTCGATCCGCGCTGGGTGCACATCCGGCGACCGGTGATCATCGTCGGCGGCGAGTTGACGTTGGAGACGCTCGACCTGGTGTGGGACGAGGTCAACAAATACTACGAAGCGCCTTTCCAGATGAAGGCCAACGGCGGGCTGTTCCTGATCGACGACTTTGGCCGCCAGCAGGTGCGCCCGCGCGATCTGCTCAACCGCTGGATCCTGCCGCTGGAGAAGCGCATCGACTATCTGACGCTGCACACCGGCCGCAAGATCGAGATTCCATTCGACGTGCTGATCGTCTTTTCGACCAACCTCGCGCCCAAGGACCTGGTCGACGAAGCCTTCCTGCGCCGCATCCGCCACAAGATCGAGATCGGCGACCCATCGTTCGACGAGTACCGCGAGATTTTCAAGCGCGTGTGCCAGCAGAAAAACGTGCCTTACGACGATCGCGCGCTGGCCTACCTGCTGCAAGAGTGGTACCTCAAGCCGCGCCGCAAGATGCGCGCCGTCCACCCGCGCGACCTCGTCGATCAACTCGTCGATATCGCCCGTTACCTGAACACACCACCGACGCTGAGCAAGGACTTGATCGACCGCGCCTGTGATGCCTACTTCGTTGAGATTTAGCCGACCTTCCCCCAAGTTCACGCTTCGCCGCCTGTGGGAGGATGCTCGCACCACCGGGGCACAAAGGCATTAAGACTCTCTTTGCGTCTTAATGCCTTCGCGGTTCATAGCCATGAATGCCTTTCTCGTGAGCCGGCCCCGTCCTCTCAACCTGGCCCATCGCGGCGCGTCGGCTTACGCGCCGGAGAACACGCTCGCCGCGTTCCGGCTCGCCGCCGAGATGGGAGCGGACGGCCTGGAACTCGACGCGAAACTCAGCCGTGACGGCGCGATCGTCATCCTGCACGACGCGACGGTCGATCGCACCCCGAACGGCACGGGCCGCGTGTCCGACTCGACGCTGGCCGAACTCAAACGCCTCGACGCCGGATCGAAGTTCGATCCGAAGTTCGCCGGTGAGCGTATCCCGACGCTCGGCGAGGTCTTCGACGCGGTCGGCGATCGGCTGGTGATCAACGTCGAGCTGACCAACTACACCAGCCGGAATGATGGGCTTGAATACAAAGTGATCGAACTGATCGGCAAGAGCGATCTGGCCGATCGCGTGATGGTGTCATCGTTCAGCCCGTTATCGCTGCGCAAAGTCAAGCGCGCCGCGCCGCACGTCGTGTGCGGGCTGCTGGTCGCGCCTGACATGCCGATCTTCCTTCGCCGCGCCTGGCTGGCGCCGCTCATTCCGCACCTGGATGCGCGCCATCCGCAGCACTCGATGATCGATGCCGCTTTCGTGCGGAAAACTCACGCGCGCGGACAGAAGGTCAACACGTGGACGGTGAACGAGGAAGCCGACATGCGGCGGCTGATCGGCGCGGGCGTAGATGCAATCATGACCGATCGGCCGGACGCGCTGCAACGGATATTGGCCGGATAAACGGATAGCAGAGGGGGCACGATGACTAAGAAGTTGATCGTCAACGCCGACGACTTCGGCCGCACACACAAAGTGAGCGAAGGCATCTTGAAGGCGCATCGTGATGGCATCGTCACCAGTACGACGGCGATGATGAATATGTCGGGCGCGGCGCACGATCTGGAGCGCGCTTTACAGGACGCGCCGAATCTGGGGCTGGGTGTGCATCTGGTATTCACTGCCGGTCGCCCGCTGCTTCCGCCCGAATGGGTGCCGTCGCTCATCGACGAGCGCGGCCACTTCCATTCGCAAGACGCGATCCTGCGCGAACCGGCTCGACTCAACCCCGACGAATTGCTGTCGGAGTTCAAGGCGCAGGTCAGCGCGTTCGAGCACGCTACAGGCCGCAAGCCGGATCACATCGACTGCCATCACTTCGCGCACGTGCACCCACCCCTGTTCGCCGTGTACCACGCTGTCGCGCTCGAATTCGACCTGCCGATGCGCGTGCCCTTCCCACGCAACGAGGCCGATTGGTCGGACGCCGCACAGCTGCCCGGCATCCCCGGCGCACTCTCAGACGAAATGATCCGGTCAATCGCTCGCGCGAATCTGGAGCGGCTCAACCAGAAGCCTGTCCGCGCGCCGGATCGATTCTTCGTCGGTTTCTTCGGCGACAAAGTCTCGATCGATTACCTGCTGGCGCTGCTCGATCAACTACCCGACGGCGTCAGCGAGTTGATGACGCATCCCGGCTACAGCGACGAGGCGCTGGCCGCCGAATCGGCATACGCGGCTGAGCGCGAAACCGAACTGGCCGTGCTGACCGATCCGCGCGTGCGACAGCGCGTCGCCGACTTGGGCATCGAGTTGACCACCTACGCCGCGCTCTATTGACCGGCGACGAATGACGAATGCTTCGTCCTCCGTCTTTCGTCATTCGTCTTTCGCCATCCGCCATGTGGAAAAGCCTCGTCCGCTTCGCCTTTCGCTTGCTTTACAATGAACTGGCCTGGACCTACGACTTCGTCGCCTGGTGCGTGTCGCTGGGCAAGTGGAAAGCGTGGGGCCGGACTTCGATCCGGCACTTGCGCGGCCAACGGATTCTCGAGCTGGCGCACGGCCCCGGCCATCTCTTGATCTCGCTCAGACTCGCCGGTTATCATCCCATCGGCATCGACCTATCGCCCGCCATGAGCCGGCAGGCCACGCGCCGGGTGCGTCGCCTGGGGCTGAACATTCCGCTCGTGCGCTGCCGGGCGCAGGCGTTGCCATTTCGATCGGAAGCGTTCGACAGCGCCCTCGCGACTTTCCCCACCGAGTACATCGTCGATCCGGCAACGCTTCAGGAAACCGCGCGCGTGACGAAGCGTGATGGCCGGCTCGTCATCGTCGCAGCGGCCACGCTCGGCGGACGCGGGGCGTTGCCCAAATTGATC
>DATBWU010000255.1:0-3193 GCA_036514635.1 Anaerolineae bacterium
TCGCGACTGATTCCTTCCACTCCAGTCCTGCCCAGCGGCTCGCTGTTCCCATCCGGCCGACTCTTCGCGCCTCACGCCCCTGACTCGCTTCTTGCCGATCCGCTGCGTTACCGCCTCAGCGACGACTTTCCGAGATCACTCTGCGGGCTGTGACTGGTTGCAGTACATGGCATGCTAGTGATACGTCCAGATGATTTCGAGGGACGTCACGCCACACAACACACCTTGAGCCAGGGAACCGGCTGCAAAACCAGCCTCGTCATGCCGGCCGTGCCGTTCAAGATGTCACCTCCGAACCAATCGTCCGGCGAGCCGACGGCCAAGCGTCGCTCGCCCGGCACGGCCCGAGCGCCGGTCGATTGCCGCCGTTCCATCGCCGACCGCAGCACGGCCGCTCGCACGCGCGGCGCAGGCGCTTCGTCACGCAGGGCCTCGCATAGCGCCGCACGCAGGAGCCGATCCATGCTGTCACTCGTGACCTCATCTCGATCACGTGAACTCATAAGCCATCCCCAGCGACGATGTCGCCTGCTCTACACGGCGAGACAACCGGCTGCGCAGGGTCTCGCGACCATAGTGCAGGCGCGATTTGATGGTGCCGACCGGGCAGTCCAAAACGTAAGCGATCTCTTTCAAGCTCAGGTCGCTGAGATAATACAGAATGACCACGGCACGCTGGTTGAACGGAAGCGACTCGATCGCGTCCTGGATTCGGGCCTTTAGATCGCGCGCCTCGAATTGACCTTCCGGGGCGGTGCGTGGCGGAGCGACGAGATGATCAAGCAGGTTTTCCAGGGAGGTTCGCCACCTGGATTGTCGAGTAGCCCAGGTATAACTGAGGTTCACAGTCACACGGTACAACCAGGGCAAGAGCGGCAGGCTGGCATCGATACGATCGACGTATGAGAACACCTTCAGAAAACACTCCTGCAAAATGTCTTCGGCCGCCTGGCGATCACGCGTGATCGCCAAAGCGGTGTGAAAGACCTGCAAGCGGTATTTGTCATACACTGTACCTAGCGCCGATAAATCCCCCTCGCGAATTCGGGCAAGCAATTGTCCATCCGTGGGAACGGCCGACATAGGTTCTCTCAAATCATAAAGTACCCCACATCTGGTTAATACTCACATGTGGGTCGAAAGGTTCATTCAACAGAAATAACAAGTTGAACGGTGGGAGTATGCAGCAGAATTATATAAACAAGTTGCACAAAAAGCAAGCCAACCTTGTGGCGAATATTCACAAATGCGCCGGGCCGACGCCCTCACAGCCGCCCGAAGTGAGCGGCCATTTGTTCTACCGTCGGTCATACCCGGCCCGGTTGCAGGCAACGACCACCGTGACTAGAACTCGGCACCCACACTTTCCAGGAAGGCACGCTCTTCAGGGGTGAGTGGCGCCCGCGCCAGCAAATCGAGCCGGCGCCGCCAGGTGCGCAGCAGCGACTGCCGCCGCCGCCAGCGGTCGATCTCAGCGTGGTTGCCAGACAGCAAGACCTCGGGCACTTTCCAGCCTCGGAAGTCGGGCGGGCGCGTGTAGTGCGGATATTCGAGCAAACCTTGCGCGTGCGAATCGTCGAGCGTTGCGCCGGCATCGCCCAGCACGCCGGGCCGCAGCCGCGCCACCGCATCGACGATCACCAGCGCGGCCAGTTCGCCGCCGGTCAGCACGTAATCGCCGATGGAGATCTCATCCGTCGCCAGATGCTCGCGCACGCGCTCGTCGACGCCTTCGTAACGGCCACAAATCAGCGCGAGGCGATCGTGCGCCGCGAGGTCGCGGGCGATAGTCTGGTTGAAGAGGCGACCCTGAGGGGTAAGCAGGATGATGGGGATTGGGGATTGCCGATTGCGGATTGCGGATTGCGGATTGTCTTCATTCCGCATTCCGAAATCCGCATTCCGCATTCCGAAATCCGCATTCCGCATTCCCAACACCGACTCCACCGCCGCGAAGATCGGCTCCGGCTTCATCACCATGCCGCCGCCGCCGCCGTAAGGATAATCGTCGGTGACGTGATGCTTGTCGGCGGCGTAATCGCGGATGTTGTGCAGGCGCACCTCGATCGAGCCGGCCTCGACGGCGCGCTTGAGAATGCTCTCTTGCAGCGGCGACTCAAAGATAGATGGGAAAAGCGTGAAGATGTCGAATCGCATCGAGACGATTGTAGCACGAGTTGGCGAATCAGTGAGCAGTAGGCCAGTGATCAGTGAGCAGTAAGCCAGTGAGCAGTGAGCCAGTGAGCAGTGAATCAGTGTCACTGATCGACTGATAACTGATCAACTGACAACTGATCGACTGGCAACTGGTAACCGGCTAACTGGTATAATCGAGGCTATGCGCATTTACATCACCGGCCACAAGGGGCAACTGGGTCGCGCACTGGAAAAGGCGCTGGCCGATCACACCCTGTTCGGCGGCGACCTGCCCGAAGTGGACATCACCGATCTGTCGTCGATTCGATCCAGCCTCCTCGCCGCGAAGCCCGACGTCGTGATCCACAGCGCGGCGATGACCGACGTGGACGGCTGCGCGCGCAATCCCGACCTGGCCTATCGCATCAACGCGCTCGGCACGCGCAACGTCGCCGTCGCCTGCCAGGACGCGAGCTGCGCGATGCTGGCGATCAGCACCAACGAAGTGTTCGACGGCACGGCGGACCTACCGTATCTCGAATTCGATCCCACGCACCCGATCAACCCTTACGCCAAGTCGAAGCACGCCGGCGAGATGTTCGTACGCCATCTGCTGACGCGCTTCTACATCGTGCGCACCGCGTGGTTGTTCGGCCACGGCGGCAACAACTTCGTCACGAAGATCATCAAGCGCGCGCGCGACGAAGGCAAACTGCGCGTGGTGATCGACGAGGTCGGATCGCCCACCTTCGCGCCCGATCTGGCCGGCGCGATCGCCAAACTGATCCCGACCGGCGCATACGGCATCTATCACTTCGTCAACGACGGCTTGTGCTCGCGCTTCGAGTTCGCGCAGGCCATCCTCGAGCTTGCCGGGCTAACGGACATTCCCATCGCGCCGGCCACGCTGTCCGAGCTCGCCCGCGCCTCTATGCCACCGCCGTATACACCGCTGCGCAACTTCTGCGGCGCGCAGATCGGCATCACATTGAGATCGTGGCGGGACGCGCTGGCCGAGTACATCGCGAATGAGCGCTTCTGACAAGGATGAAGGCGG
>DATBWU010000256.1:0-10853 GCA_036514635.1 Anaerolineae bacterium
GCTGCGAGCGATCCCGCCCGTGTGGGCCGGCGTGCTGATTCCGTTGGGGCTACTGCTCGTCCTGGGCCTGATTCCTTACGCGATCGACCGCAAAGCGGAAGGCGTGGCGGAGTGGTTTCACCCATCGGGTCGCGCGGCGCAGATCATCACAATTCTCGTGTTCACAGGATTGATTGTCCTGACCCTGAGCGAATTGGGAATGTAGAATGTAGAATGAAGAAAGGGCGAGCCTTTTCTTCATTCTGCATTCTCAATTCTTCATTGAATGATGAAATTGGATCGTCGCATTATCTTTGCCGCGCTGTTCCTTGTTGCCGCTATCGCCCTCGCGCTTGCGCTTCAACTCAGCATGCGCGCGCCGAAGTCGATCACGCCGACGCTGACTGGCAAGCCCGAGCTGTGCCTGACCTGCCACGAAGGCATCGAGGCGATCAGCGTCTCGCATCCGCTGGATGCCTTCGGCTGCGTGATCTGCCACGGCGGCGACGCGCTCGCGCTCGACGCAGACCTGGCGCACGCCAGCCTGCGCGGCGGCAAGAATCCATCGGACTTCAGCGTCGTCGAAGCGTCGTGCGGCGGATCGGAGTGCCATTCGGGAAGCGCGCAAGATCATCGCGATCACATCCAGCGCGCGACGACGAGCATCCAGGCGACGTACGCCGGCGCGATTGCGCAAGTGCGCCAAGCGTTCGGCGCGCAGTCCGATGTCGTGGCCCGCTTCGGCGTGTACGCCATCGCCGACGATCAAGTGATCTCGCCACTCGCCGTGCCGCAATTGGAACGCTTCGATCCGGCAGCCTCGGGCGACCCGCAGCCCGTCACCGACTTCGCGGCCAAGTGCCTGACCTGCCACCTGTCCAGCCAACCCCGCAGGGCGGGGCGCAAGCAGCCAGCCAACCAACCGTATTATTACCGCTCGACCGGCTGCGCGGCCTGCCATACGCCATACGCCAGCGACGGGCTGTATCGCGGCGGCGATCCGACGATCGACAAGACGCAGCCCGGCCACGCCTCGGCGCATCAATTGACGACGGTCATCCCTTACTCAACGTGCAACGCCTGCCACAACCGGGGCAACTATTCGCTGCGGCAGATGGCATTCCTGCCGCGCCCCGACCTGCCGACGAGCGGCATGCCTTTGCCTGAAGATCGCCTGCACGATTACTACCAACCGATCGGCCAGTTCACCCAATGCGAGTGGGAGCTTGACTGCATCGACTGTCACACCTCGACCGAGGCGATGGGCGACGGCGATCTGTATAGCAGTAAGCTCGACATTCAATACATCCAATGCAAGACGTGCCACGGCACGCTGACCGAGCCGCCGATGACGGCGACGATCGCGGACGAGAACGACGTCGAGCTCCGGCGGGCGCAGCTCAACGGCCATTATGATCTAAAGGTCGGCGACACGCTTATACTCACCGGGCGCGGCGAGAAGCTGGGCGCGGTCAAGCTCATGGATGGCAAGTTCATTCAAACGTTGAAAGTCAGCGGGCGGCAACTGGAGATTCCGCTGGTGATGGGGAGCGCCTGCCGGCAAAAGCCGGACGAGCAGGCATCCCGCTACTGCCACGAGTGCCACGCCTATAAGAGATAGAGATTGGAAGTTGGAAGTTGGAGGTTGGAGGCCATGATCGCGGCAGGTAACAGCAATCCGAAATCGCCAACCCACAATCGCCAATCCACAATCCCTCGCCGCGATTTTCTCGCACTCGCCGGGCGCGGTGCGTTGTGGGCGACGCTCGGCGCATCGATCGTCGCGCTGATTCGATTCCTGGGCTTCGCCGAGCCGGAGCCGCCGAGTGTGTTCACGCTCGACGTTCCGCAGGTTTATCCCATCGGCACGTTGACGCCCGTAGCCAATGGCCGCGCCTTCATCGGGCGGGATGAGCGCGGCCTATTCGCAGTGCTGGCGACCTGCACGCACCTGGGCTGCCGGGTGGCGATTAGAGACTACAACTCCCAACCGAATCAAATCTTCGAGTGCCCGTGTCACGGCAGCCGCTTCGACGCCTCCGGCGCAGTGCTGCGCGGCCCGGCAGAGCGACCGCTCGCACGCGCGGCGCTCACACTCGATGCCGAGGGTCGCGTCACTCTCGATCTGCGCCAGATGGTCAGCGCGGATTTTCGACTCGCCGCAAGCAACAGCGGCTGAACTGCTTCCATCCCGCACAAGCGCCTCTTGCCAACAGAACGCATACCTCTTAACCCAGGCCCTGGCGTGGTTTCGTATGCTGAAAATGACGAAACAATTGCAGTTAGGTTGATGTGTCGATATTTCCAGGCGAGATCGGTCTGCTCGCGCATAAAATGGAAGGTGGTTTGAGCAGGGCGGAGCAGCCAACCGATGTTGAGCACAACCGTCGATCTCGTCGAACACATCCTCACCGTCAGCCGCCGCATGGCGGAAATGCGCTCACTCGCGCCGCTTCTGGATTACGTCGTCGATGAAGCCTCGCGGCTCGTCGGCGCGGAGCGCGGCTACGTCGTCTTGACGCGCCCCGACGGATCGTTCGACATCCGCGTCGCGCGCGACGGCGACGGCTGCAAAGTGCCGGACGCCGAAGCCCAGATCAGCACGTCGGTGCTCCGGCGCGTGATTGACTGCGGCCAGCCACTCGTCCTGAGCGATGCGGCGCTCGATCCGGCCTTCAACCGGGCGCACAGCGTCGTCGCGCTGCGATTGCGGTCGGTGCTGTGCGTGCCGCTCATTTCACGCGGTGAGACGATCGGCGCGATCTACGTCGACAACCGCGCAGTGCAGGGTCGCTTTCGGGAGAGCGATCTGTCCCCATTGACGCTGTTCGCCAACCAGGCCGCCGTGGCGATCGAGAACGCGGCGCTCAACGACGAGCTGGAAGCGCGGGTGACCGCCCGCACGCGCGAGTTGGAGCGTGCGCTGCTGGAGCTTGAGCACAACTGGACGGCTGCGACCGAGGCCAATCGGTTGCGGGCGCAGATGCTGGGTTACATCGCGCACGACATGCGCACGCCGCTCAACATCGTCACGCTGTCGTTGAGCCTGCTGCGCGACACGTGGTCGAGCGCGCTCGACGACAGCCAGATGGAGTGGGTCGTCAAATCGATTGACGCGGTGGATCACGTGGTGCACCTGGCGAACGATCTGCTCGACCTGGCTAAAATCGAAGTGGGGGGATTGAAACTCTATCGCGAGGCAGTAGCGCTGAGCGATTTCCTACAGCACGTCTACACGATCGGCCAGGGGCTGCGCTGGCCGGAGGCGATCGCGTTCGATCTGAACCTCGCGCCCGATCTGCCGAGCGTGTCGCTCGACCCTATCCGCATTCAGCAGGTCTTGCTCAACCTGCTGACGAACGCACTGAAGCACACCTCGCACGGGCACGTCACGCTACACGCGCACGTCAGGTCCGACCCAAACGAAGTCGTGATCGGCGTGGCGGACACGGGCGAAGGGATCGCGCCCGGCGACATCGAGCAGCTCTTTCAGCACTTTCATCAGCTCGACGGCAATGTGGCGCGCAAGCGGCTGGGCACCGGCCTGGGCCTCGTGATCAGCCGTCAGCTGGTGGAACTGCACGGCGGGCGCATCTGGGTGGAAAGCACCCCGGGCGCAGGCTCCGACTTCCTGTTCACACTCCCCCTCGACGGCGCACCAGAGGAAGCGTGTCCGCCGGACTGATTCCCATCCGCACATCACCCGGCCTGGCGCTGCAACTCCCCCTCAAAAACACGATAAGCGTGTGAATCGTACAGGCACACGATCACACGCGCCAGCCCTGTTTCGCCGCGCAGGTAATCGACGATCGTCGCGAGGATGACGCGCGCTGCCGCGCCCATCGGATAACCGTATGCGCCCGTGCTGATCGCGGGGAAGGCGATGCTTTTCAGGCGATGCGCGTCGGCCAGGCGCAGGCTGTTGCGCACAGCGGACGCGAGGAGATCGGCGTCGCGCGGCGAGCCGGAATAGATCGGGCCGACGGTGTGAATGACGTGCCGCGCGATGAGCCGGTAACCTTTGGTGATCTTCGCTTCGCCGGTCGGGCAGCCGCCAAGCGTGCGGCACTCTTCGAGCAGTTGCGGCCCCGCCACACGATGGATCGCGCCATCGACGCCGCCGCCGCCCAGCAGCGACGAGTTCGCCGCGTTGACGATGGCATCCACCGCGAGCGTCGTAATATCACCCTGGGTCAGTTCAAGAGCAGTGTGGTTGACGAGCAAGGTTGGTTGGCTGGATTGTTGGTTGGATAGTTGGTTCGGCGTCTTCATCCTTCATCCCCCTCCTTCATCCTTTGCACCAGCGCCAGCGTCAGCATGAACACGAACGCCAGATCGACGACGAAGTACGCGGCGTCTACCAGGCCGTGCGTCAGAAAATCGACCATCGAGGCCATCAGGCCAATCGTCAGTGCCCGGTGCTCAGTGATCAGTGAGCGGTGTTCAGTGGTCAGTGAGCGGCGCGCATTACGCAACACGGAATACGCGGCGCGCCAGAACGCAACCTGTATCCAGAGAAAGACGCCCAGCCCGATCAGTCCCAGCCGCGCGGCGAAGTCGAGCACGACGTTGTGCGGATGCGACAGATTCGATTCCTGCCAGGCTTCCGGCAGCAGGTAACGCCCGCGATAGGCGTACAGGAAATTGTCCGGCCCCACACCGAGGATCGGATAGTCGCGGATCATGTTGAGTGTGCTGCGCCACAACGCGACGCGAAAGACTTGCGTGCCTTCACCGCTGAACAACGCCTGGATGCGCGGCGAGTTGAGGAACGGGATCGCGGCGAGCACGCCGACGGCCAGCGTACCGATCGCCGCCCACACCCATCGACCTCCGGCCAGCAGGCCGATCGCCAGGATCGCCGCCGGCACGCCGATGAAGATCGCGCCGCGCGACTGGCTCAACACGATCGCGGCGATGATCGGAACGAGCGCCAGGCCGTACCACAGCCTGCGCCTGCCTTGGCCCAGCAGCAGAAACGCGAGCGCGATCGGCAACACGCGGCCCAAGAACAGCCCGACGTTGTTGGGCGAACCGTAGACGCTGCGCAGGCGGCGCGTGCCTTCTTCGGCAGTGATGAGGTTGAGGTTGAAGGCATACTGCACCAGTCCAATCACGGCGACCGCCGCGCCGGCCAGCACCAGCGCATCGACGATGCGCCAGACCGCCGCGCGATCGAGCCGGCTGGATCGCAGCAGCAGATAAAAGAGGATGGGTTCGAGCAGGATGACGCGCCACTCGCGCAGGCCAAACAGGAAGTATTGCGCACCGGCGAGAGAGAGCGTCGCGACGACCAAGAGGGCGAGAGCAGCCCAATCGAGGCTGGAGAGGGAGCGAGCCAGGGAATCAACCACATTACGTTTTACGTTTTGCATGTGACCGGCTTCGTTTCGCGTAAAACGTAAAGTGTAAAGCCGTCGCGCTCCCCACGCCGCCACGCACAGGATCAGCGTCACCTCGACCATCGACGAGAAGCGAGAGACCAGATTGGCCGGCAGCATGTGGAACGGCGCGAAGAACGCGACGAGCATCAAGCCCAAATCGAGCCGGAGCAGGATGAGCACGAACAGCGCCAGGCCGCTGACGACCGTGAGGATCAGCCACGGCGACACGCCGAAGATCGTTACGGCGGCGAGCGTGATGAGGATATTGGCCGGATCGCCCAGGCGGCGATAAGCCGACGCAACATCGATGCCCCACGTCAGCCAGGCCGAGGCGTAGAAGACGAGAGCAGCGCCGGCTGTGACGATGAGTTGGGCGGTGTGGCTCAAGCGAGAATAGAGACTGGAGACAGCCTGGCCGATCGCGCCCCAGGCTGTACGTCGCGCGCTGCGAATAGCACCGTACGCGAATACGATTCCAAGTGCGCCAAGCGCCAGCAGGCCGGCGTCGTAGAGTGCGCGATCTTCTTGCTGCCCGACACTCCACCCGATCAGCGACCACTGATTCCAGCCGCGCTCGGTGACGATTTCAACCGTGTGAGCGCCACTGCTCAAGCCCGTGGCGAGTGGGATGGTCGTGATGTCGATGACGCTCTTGTCCGGCGGGATGAGTTGCAGGAATGCGCCTCGCTCATCTTGCGGCAGCGCGTTGGCGGGCCGGTCATCGATCGTCACGTACATATTCGCGCGGTCGGCGGCGCGGCGCACGCGCAGCGCGATCGACGTGCCGTAAAACGAGAAAGAGACCTTTTCGCCGGTCGCGCTCCAATCCGCACCGAGTTCGCCAAAGCGCCAGTCGCCTTCAAACGTGGCGAAGGGATTCGCCGCATACTCGCCGCTGCCCGGACGAACCGGCACGGCGGCAGGATGATAGCCGACATTAAACATCGAGCGCGTAACGGTGCGGTCATTGAGGTAATCGTAGAGTTGCCCCTGCGCGCCAGACGAGTCGATCACGGCGAAGCCCCAGCGCGGATCATCGGGCGGCGCGTTGGGTTGCCAGTTCTCCAGGATCATCACGCCCATCCACGGCCATTCGTCGCGCGCTCGCCCAATGGCCGATTCCGTCCACATCGTCTGCTCGGTGTGATTGGCGTGTCCCCAGATCGACTGAGGATGCGTGTTCCATCCGAAGTGACTGGCCCACAGCGCCTTGCCCGCGTCGCCGTGCGCGATCATCTCTTCGCGCATCAAGATGACGTGCGAGAAATTCAACACGCCCGGATCGACGCGGCGATCGTCGGGGCCGGTGTCGAAGCCATACGGCTTGCCCGCCACGACATCGAACAAGTCCTTCGCGCCCGCTTCGTACAGGCGGCGCAGGAACAGCCAATCGGCCATGTTCGCCGACGACGTCTCGACCGTCGGCGCGAGACCGGCCAGGATGATCACGGCGCTCGGATCGACCGCGCGGATCGCATCGTGCGCCTGGCGCAGCATCTCCGCGTAAGCCACAGGGTTGACCGCGCCATTCCAGCGACTGCCCAGGTTCGGCTCGTCCCAAATCTGGTAGTAGTCGATGTGGTCGCCGTAGCGTTGCGCGAAGGCGCGAGCGAAGTCGGCGAAATCGCCCAAATTGGATGGCGGGCTAAGTAGGGGCGAGTCGTGACTCGCCCGTACCGATGATTGGTTGGCTGCCCACGCCGGCGACGTATCGAGGACCGCGATCAGATGGAGAGGTGTAGCGGCGACGGCATCGACGATCCGATCGGAGGTAGTCCAATCAAACTGATCGCGCTGCGGCTCGATCTGCGACCAGGCGAAGGTCTGGCGCGCCCAGGTCAGGCCGGCCGTTTGGATGCGCGCAAGGTTGTCGCGAAGCGTCACATCGTCATACTGTTCGAGCGCAACGTTCACGCCGATGGCCGGTCGGTTGGGGATGTAAGGCTCGATTGGATCGGGGAAGCCGAAGGCGACGCCGCGCGTGCGCTGGGTGTGATCAAGCGATAGGGCAATCGCAACCAGGGCAACAGCACACAAGCCGAGCAGACAAATGAGTGTGAGCGCGAGCCGGCGGATGGTCAAGGGGAGCACACAGGTCGAATCTTCGGTTTTCCTGAAAGGACTTGCTCAACGCCGGTAGCATTTATACTTTACGCGGATACGTCGGTCAAGCCAGGGCAGCTGGTGATTGCACACAAATGCTCCAGGCCCGCGTCTCGCGGGCTGCGCGAAGCGGACGAGGACGCGGACAGAGAGCCATCGGGATGTGAATAATCACCAGAGGGCAGAGATCACCGCGACCAGCGCGGCGACCGAATCGTGCCGTCGGTGGTGAGTTGTTGAAACTCGCCCGTGATCGCGTCGACGAGATACAAATCGCCCTGATACACGCCGTCGCTCGACGGTCGCGTTTGGTAGGTGATGACGAATTGCGCGCCGTCAGGCGACCAGGCCAGATCGGGGCGGCCTTGCAGGCCCAGCTCGCCTTCAGGCGGAAAGACGTGGCGGCGATTGCTTCCATCGCGATCGATGAGCAGCAAGTTGTAGCGGCTCTGGTTGCTCTCAAAGGGCTGATCGGGCTGGCCCAACACAATCCGCGAGCCTGCGCCGAGGACGCTCGACCAGCGCGGCTCGGCCCACATGCCTGCCGGGCTGAACAGGCGCACCAGCGTCGATCCGTCGCGGCTCACCACGTACACGTCGAAGCGCTCGCTGTCTTCATCGGAACGGCCCATCTGAGATTCCCTATGCAGCGTAAAGGCGACAAATCGCCCGTCGGGCGACCACGATGGCGTCGGCACCCACGCCCACGACGAGCGCGTGTTGAAAGCCGTGAAGGTGACCAGTCGCGTCGGCACGGGGATGCGCGCCGTGAGCGTGATCACACCGATGCCGTCGGAATCGGCGAAGGCCAGCGCGTCGCCGCCGGGCGACCAGGCGAAGGTCGTGCCCCACCAGGCATACGTGGCGCTGTTGCTCTCGTCGAGAAGGCGCGTGGTGCGACCCGGCCTGCCCGCGTCGATCGGCAGCGTGAGCAAGTCGTTGTGCGCGCGCCAGCGGGCCGGGCCGGTCGAAGGCTCGGCGGTCGAGTATGCGATCGACGTGCCGTCGGGCGACCAGGTCGCCCACAACACGCCGGCGACCTCGAGCGATCGCGCCTCCGGCGCGGCCAGCGCCGTGTCGGCGATCCACAACTCGTTGAGCGCGCTGGTGATGGCGCGCGTGTAGATCAGCCAGC
Source organism: Anaerolineae bacterium (assembly GCA_036514635.1). GTDB lineage: Bacteria > Chloroflexota > Anaerolineae > Fen-1058 > Fen-1058 > DASSFZ01. The sequence continues at coordinate 8,602 of DATBWU010000256.1, forward strand.
GGCCATCGGGTGAGAGGTCGAAGGCCAGCCCGTCGAGGTCGCCGTCGGTCGTCACGGCCCGGCGCGCGCCGGGCGTGCCGCGCATGATGAAGGCGTTGTTGTTGCTGAGATAAGCGATCGTGCCGGTGAAGGGAGTCGTCGAGAAAGCATCTTTGATCCCGACGCGATTGATCTCATCCACCGGCTGCGTGGCGATTTCGTCCGAGATCGGCTCGCGCCGGGCCTCCTGACCGTCTTCGTAGGTGACGCGAAGCGTGATCACGCGCTCGCCGTTGCGGCCGGCCTGGATGGGGATCGGCGTGCCGGGCGGGATCGACGCATCGGGCAGCGTGCGGATACCGAAGGGGATCGTCTCGGTGATCGTCTCGGTCTTCTGCGTGACGCGGATAACGGTAACGGTCGCGCCGTCTTGCAGCGAAGTCGTCTCGTTGGGGCGGACGCGATCCAACTCGCCGAGCGTGATGCCGGCCTGCTTCAGAAACACGCCGACAGTCTTAGCGTCGGTCACGATCGCGCGTGTCTGGCCGTCGGCGGCCAGGTTGACGGTGACCTGATCGGGCTGTCGCGCGCTGCACGCGGCGAGGAGCGACGCCAGGAGTATGATGCCTGGTTGAGCCAGCGAACGTCTCATGGGGCGGATCATACCATTATTCAAGTCACAGGGTAATTGCCTCACCCCCGGTCCGCACTCCTGACGACGAAATGGCTGTTGTCAGGAGACCGCTCCCAAACTGCGGCTTGCCGAGCTGCCATCGATCAGTCATCGCCCAGAGTTGCCCACTCCGCTTCGCTACGGGGTGCTGCGCAAAAACTCCGGGCTAAAAGAGGGGAAGCCGGGTGAACCCGGCTGATCCGTGAGTCGGCTTCAGCCGACTTTCAAGTACTCAGCCGGGAAGCTTACGCGTCCCCCGCAGCGTAGCGGAGAGGGGACTTCTCGGCGGCATTGCGTGAGCAGCTACGATCAGTCTATACTCGGCCTCATGTCCACCCCCTTCGAGATCTTCAAAGAGAGGCTGCTTGAAGCGGCAGGCGATGCACTGGCTTCACGCGGTTACGCCTTGCAAGACGACGCGCTCCAGATTGGCAGCGGGCTGTACCGATTCGCCAGGTCGTTGGGTGGAAACGCGCGGTCACTGGTAGATGTGCAACTGCTATTTTATCCGGGCGGCGGGCCGTCGCGCTTCGAGGTGAAAGTGTGGCGCGACGATCGGCCGAAGGACAAGACCCGGCTTGGCGTGTGGCTGCGCGAGCACAACGTCGAGACGCCGGCGGACGCCGCAGGCTGGTGGGAGTTTGCGTCGGCAGGCGAGTTGATCGGGGCGCTCCAGGACGCCGCGCGCGGGCTGGAGAGATTGTTGATTGGCGAATGCTGATTGCGGATTGCTGCACAGTCTATTTCCACAATCCACAATCGAGCGGGCGGCTGTCATGCTCAAATCGGTGACATCTATCACCTTGACGCGCGGGCGGCGGGGTGATATAGTTCACCCCAGACCCCCCCCAGGGGGGATGGGGCAACGGGAGGATACACATGGACGTTGGGGCGAAGGAAGCGCTGTTGCGACGGCTGAAGAGCATCTCCGGCCACGTCGCTGGCGTCGAGCGGATGGTCGAGCAGGACGCCTACTGCATCGACGTGATCAAGCAGGTGCAGGCGGTGCAGGCCGCGCTCAACAAGGTCAACGATCTGATCCTGGAGAATCACCTGCACACCTGCGTGATCGACGCCGTGCGCGGCAACGACCTGAAATCGCGCGAGAAAGTGCTGGATGAGATCGTCGGCGTGTTTGAGATGGCGCAGAAAATCTAATGGTGAATGCGGAATGCAGAATGCGGAACTGCCAATCACATCTTAGAACTCACCACCAAGACGCGACCCCCTGAAGGGGGCAAGCGGCACAAAGAATCACCAAGTTGTCTTGGTGTATCTTCGTGTCGCCTGCCCCGCGTTTTTTTGCGGGGTGGTGACTTGGTGGTTAATAATCAAAGCTTTTCAGACAGGCTCTTACGGATAGAGTGACATGGCGACCAAGCAAGTGACTTTGCCCATTACCGGCATGACCTGTGCGAACTGTGTGTCGACGATCGAGCGGGTGACGAAGAAGATGCCCGGCGTGATCGGGGCCAACGTCAACCTCGGCAGCGAGCGCGGTCTCTTCGAGATTGACGCCGATACCGTGACCGAGCGCGACGTCATCGCGAAGATCGAAGACGTCGGCTACGGCGTGGCGACCGCCCAGGCGGACATCCCG
>DATBWU010000257.1:0-6864 GCA_036514635.1 Anaerolineae bacterium
AAGATTCTAAAGATGCCTTTGCGATCGCGGCAGGCTCCGCAGTGAATGCGATCGCATGTACGCTGGCCGTCATTGCGAGGCGGCGTAGCCGCCGAAGCAATCTCGTGAGCCAGCCGGATGAGATTGCTTCGCCGCTGCGCGGCTCGCAATGACGCCCCCCAAAGTGAAGTACGGCTCTACCGGTTCTAGCGGGAAATCCTGTTCGCCGCAAAGTCTTTGGACGCGGACCCGCACTGCCCGCTGCCGCAGGCAGTGGGGCAAGTGTTGCGCGGATTTACGCAGATGAGAGCGTTCGGCAATTGCCTTGCGCCTGTCGCCCGACGATGAATCGTCGGGCTAATCAAGAAAAGCCGGATCAATCCGGCTGAAGCGGCAAGCAGCCTGCTTCAGCCGGATTCGCTTTTTTAGCCCGGTGATTCATCACCGGGCGCTGCCCGCGAATTACCGAATGCTCTCCAGATTTTTCAGCCCGATCCGTGTTCATCCGCGTTTATCCGCGTCCCATTTCCCGTCAAAGCCGCGAGAGTCTGAAATACATCCCTTTCCTCCACATGGTCACCCTCGCAACTGGCCGAGGATGCGCCGCAGGTTCAGGCTCTCAATCGACAGCAGCGTGTCGGCGCGGAAGAAACGAGCCGAGAGCAGGACGAGAAGATACGCCGTGATCGCCAGCCCGATCAATCCCAGCCCCAACTGCCAGACCGGCACGCTGGTGATCGTCATGCGAGTGATCATCGTCGTCGGCGCGGTGAGCGGGAACAGGCTCAAGATCGTCGCCAGATCGCCATTCGGTGACGAGATAATCACGCCGCTGAACCAGATGGGCAGGAGCAGCGGCAAAATCATGACGAACGTGAACTGAGTCCCTTCGCGCGCCGTCGGCGCAAGCGCGCCCAACGCGCCCAACGCCGATCCGTATAGCAGGTAGCCCAGCACAAAGTACAGCAGCGCCCACACGATGAACTCGGGCCGCAAGTTGAAAGACGATCCGCCGCTTCCCCCGAACAGCCCGCCGCCTTGCCCCAGCGCCAGATAGCTCACACCCAACCACACGGCCATCTGGAGCAAAGCGACCAGCCCTAGCCCCACCACCTTGCCCAGCATCAAATCGCGCGGACGTAGACTGAGCAGCAACACCTCGACCGTGCGGTTCTCCTTTTCCTTCGACACACTCTGCAGCATGAACCCGCTGCTCATCGTGATCACGAAGAAGAATACGAACGGAACCAGGATCACCGCCGGGTTGCTCGCGTCATTTCGAGGTTGTCCGGGAGCCAGCCGATGGTCCTCGACACTGGACGTGGGATTCACCAGGGCTGCCGCCAGCGGTGCACTGCCGGCCAGGTTGAAGTTGACGATGTACTCGAAGAGATTGCTCCGATCGAGGCTGCTGAACAGGCTGAACTTGCTGTCCACCATCACTAGGTTACCCGTGTGGACAAAGTCGGACGGGACGATGAAATACTGGCTCACCTCGCCGGCTTCCAGCGCGGTCTGCGCCGAGGCCGTGTCCGGGAAGCGGCGCACCGAGCGGGCGGGAATGGCGACTCCCTCCGCCGTGCGCTCCGGAATCGTCTTAACGACCCCGGCTTCGTCGACGTAGCCGATTGCCGAGGCGCTGCTGAAGAACCGGCTCACGTCGAACGATTGGAACGAGTCGAGCGCCGCCCGCTGCGAGAAGATGTTGAGTGCCACGATCATCGCCGGGAATAGAAACGTCATGATCCAGAATGACGGCTTGCTCAACATCGTGACGATTTCGTGCCGGATAACCAAGAGAACGTTACGCATCGCATTCACCTGTTCTGAACAGTGGTCAGTGATCAGTGGTCACTGTTTACTGTTCACTGCTCACGCTCTGCCTCTCACGGCGGCCAGCATTTCTTTGAAGCGGAGTCGTTGTCCGTACTGCAACATGCCGAAGCGGAAGATGCGCGCGGCAGCCCAGATGCTCACCACCGCCGAGCCGGCCAACAGCAGCCACCCGGCGATCAACTGCCATACCGGGATCACCGTCACGCCCCAGCGCAGCGTCACCGTGACGAACGAAGTCGTGGGGAACAGCGTCAGGAACGTCGCAATCGGGCTGTTAGGGTCGCCGAAGAAGATGGCGATAAAGAAGTACGGCACGGAAAACAACACGCTCACGATGCCCGCCACCTGTTGCCCCTGGCGCACCTCGGTGACGACACTGCCGATTGCGATCATGACACCGGCCATCAGCACGTAGGCCGGCAGGAAGTAAATGGCAATCACCAGAACGAACGACCACGGCAGTCGAACGGCGCGCAACGCCTCCAGATAATGAGCGCCGATCGCCAGCCCCGCGACGACGACCGCCAGCAGAATGATCAGTTGTGCCAGCCCAACGGCGATCAGCCCGATCGCTTTGCCGCCGATGAGTTGCTCCGGCGTCAGGGAGGTCGCCATGATCTCGACGGTGCGGCTCTCTTTCTCGTCGGCTACCGCCTGCATCAGGTAACTGGCTGCCCCCATCACCGAAATGGTGAAGAGCAGGCCGACGCCAAACGGCAGGAGGAAATTGACAAATCCGTCGCCGCTGACTTCCTGTCGCCCATCGGCTGATCGCAGGGTGACCGTGATGCCTTCCAGAAGTCGCTGCCGCACGTCGGCGGGTAGATCGGTCGCAAGGTTAGATCGAATGAAGTACTGAAAATCCCTGCGCGCCTGCTCGGAAGGCTCGTCTTCCCAGTAATACCGTGTCACCGTCCGAGTCTCCAGATAATCGGGCGGCAGGACGTAGTAGACCTGAATCTCCTTCGCGGCCAGCGCGGCGCGCGCCGAGGCTTCGTCGGCGAAGGCGCGCATCGGGATCAGCGAGTTGCCCTGCTCGTCCGTCGTCGGCGCAGGCGCGCGCAAAACGCCTGCGTGATCCACGTAACCGACCGGCCGGCGATCCGTGCCGATGGCCGTGAGAATGCCGATCGCGATGATCACGGAGAAAAACAGCGGCATCGCCAGCGTGCCCAGGAGGAACGATCGCTTGCGGACGACCTTGAGGTACTCGTGTTTGGCGATCAGCCACAACTTACGCATCCACCGCCTCCCGCGTGTGGGTCACGACCGAGATGAAGATGTCGTCGAGCGACGGCTCGGCAATCTCGAAACGCTCGATCTTGATGCCGTCCCGGTTCGCCAGCGTGCGGAACACATCCTGCGGCGAAGCGCCCGGCGCGAGCGCCATGTGCCAGTCGCCGTTGACCTGGCGCGTCTCCAACACGCCGGGGATGTTGGTAAAATCGCCCGTGCCTTTCACCGCCACCGCGTTTCCGGCGAAGTTGCGCTTGATCTGCTCGACCTCGCCATACAGCACGGTGCGCCCCCGGTCGATCAGCGCGATGCGGCTGCACATCGCCTCGACCTGGTACATCTGGTGCGTGCACATGATGATCGTCTTGCCGGCCTGCTGCTGCTCGCGGATGATTTCCTCCACCAGCCGCGTGTTCACCGGATCGAGGCCGGCGAACGGCTCGTCGACCACGATCAGGTCCGGCTCGTGCAAGAGCGTGGCGATGAGTTGCGCCTTCTGCTGCATGCCCTTGCTCAACTCCTGCACTTTCTTGAAGCGATGCTCGTACAGATCGAGCCGCTTCAGCCAGTTCACCAGGTTGCGGCGAGCGGCGGCTTCGCTCATGCCCTTCAGCGTGGCGAGGAAGACCAACGTCGGCTCGAGCTTGAGGTCTTTGTACAGGCCGCGCTCTTCCGGCAGGTAGCCGATCCGATTCTTCTTGGCCTCGTCGAGCTTGCCGCCGAGCACGGAGATGTCGCCGCCCTCGGACTTGAAGATGTCCATCATCATGCGGATGGTCGTCGTCTTGCCCGCGCCGTTAGGGCCGAGCAGGCCGAAGATCTCGCCCGCATACACGTCGAACGAAACATCCTCCACTGCCCGCACCGGGCCAAAGGATTTGCGGACGTGCGAAATAGATACGGTCGGTTGCATGTTGCTCCTGGATAGACTGCGGGAATGCAGATGTGATTATAATCGGTCAGTCTGGGAATGCTTCAGTCCCGAAACCGGCTCAAGTTTAGGGGGTCTTGGAAGGAGAAACCTGAGCACCGTCACCCAGATTGCCGACAAAAGATCAGGGCGGGAATTGACGCGGAGACCGCCCACGGATCGAACTCTGGAAAAGAACCGTCCGAGGCTTTCCTCAGACGGTGGCGCTTACTCGCCCGCTGCGGGCCGGCTTGCGCTTCCCCCCGATTTGGATTGCCGCACGACGAAGTCTTCCACCAACAAGAGATTGTCGCCCGCGCGCTTGATCGTGCGCAGCAGCGTGTCCATGCTGGTCACTTCTTCCAACTGCTCGTTGACGAACCATTGGAGGAAGATCTGCGCCAGGTTGTCGTTCTCCTTCATCGCCAGCCCGACGAGATCGTTGATCTGCTTGGTGACGGCCAGCTCCCAATCCAGCGCAAGCTGCACGGCTTCCGCAGCCGATGCAAAGGTGGCCTTGCCCGCCGGGACGGGCGGAATCTCCAGCAGGCCGCCGGCTTCGGTGACGTAATGCGCGATCTTCATCGCGTGCATTTTCTCTTCTTCAGCCTGCACGTAGAACTTGGCCGCCAGTTGCGGCAATGCCTCGCGCTCGAAGTAGGCGGCGAGCATGACATACTGAACAGACGCGCCGAACTCGCGGCTGACTTGTTGGCTGAAGGCTTTCGCCAGAGTCTCGCTGATGAGCATGGGGTCTCTCCTTGAATTCAGGGTTCAAACGTGGATCGGATGCGCGAACCAGCATAATTACAGCATACCCATCGGGCAGTGTCAAGGGTCGCCCGACGGGGTAATCGCATTTCAAGTGTGGTCACCTAGCGCGTCATTGCGAGGCGCGGAGCGCCGTGGCAATCGCTGGACAGGGCGGGATTGCCGCGCCACCTGCGGTGGCTCGCAATGACGATTCAGGCTATTCCTGTCCAAATGCGATTGCCCTGGCCGCTCGACCGTAGGGTAGATTCCAGTGGCGATAAGTTGCCTTGGTGTATCTTCGTGTCTTGGTGACTTGGTGGTTAAGAATCCAGGCTTTTCGGACAGGCTCTCAGTAGTCGATTTGCTTGTAGAAGGGTGGGAGGATTTCAGCGGTAAGGTTTCGATTGCATCCGCGCCTGAATGCTCTTATACTTACATTCCCCGCTGGGTGGGCACGGGGAATCGCTATGATTGCGCTTGATTCCTTGATCCGGCCGGCGCTGCGCTGGCTGCTACAACTCGATCGGCCCGCGCCGCGCCTGAGCGATGCGGAACTCGCGGTCGAAGTCGAACGCCATTACCGCTGGAACTTTGTCTTCAACCTCCTCGACGGCGCGTCGTTCTTCTTCGGCGCCAGTTTCATCTCGGCCAGCACCATCGTCCCGTTATTCATCAGCAAGAACACGCCCAGCCCGCTAGCGATTGGCCTGGCGGCCGTCATCGCCCAGAGCGCGTGGTTCCTGCCGCAATTGTTCACGGCCAACTTCGTCGAGCGACTGGCGCGCAAGAAACCGGTTGTCGTCAACCTGGGGCTCTTCCTGGAGCGCGTGCCGGTGTGGGTGATTGTGCTCTCAGCCTTCGCGGCGAGCCGGTCCCCGGCGTGGGCGCTCACGCTCTTCTTCATCGGTTATGCCTGGCACGGTCTGGGGGCGGGCGTCGTCGCGACGGCCTGGCAGGATTTGATCGCGCGATGTTTCCCGGTCGAACGGCGTGGGCGCTTCCTGGGCATCACGGCGTTCATCGGCACCGGATCGGGAACGCTTGGGGCAGCCGTCAGCACGCAGCTCCTGCAAACACATCCGTTCCCGACGAACTTCGTTTACACCTTCGCCATCGGCGCGGCCTTCATCACGATTAGCTGGTTCTTCCTTTCGTTCGCGCGCGAACCGGCGCATCAAGTCGATCCCCCTGTGCAAAGCGGGCGCGAGTACTGGTCGGACATCTCCCGCATCCCGCGCCGCGATCACAACTTCCGGCGCTTTCTGATCGCGCGCCTGATGCTGGCACTGGGCGGCATGGGCGGCGGCTTCGTCACCGTGTCGGCGCTCGAACGCTGGAGCGTGCCGGATAGCACCGTCGGCGTTTTCACCGCCATGCTGCTGTTGGGCCAGACGCTGGGCAACCTGGTGTTTGGCTTCCTGGCTGATCGGTTTGGGCACAAATTGTCGTTGGAACTGGGCGCGTTGACCTCGACGCTTGCTTTCGTCCTCGCCTGGCTGGCTCCCGCACCCGAATGGTATTACGCCGTCTTCGTGCTGAGCGGCGTGAGCCTGGGTGCAGTCATCGTGTCGGGCATTCTGGTGATCATGGAGTTCAGCGAGCCGGCGCGCCGCCCGACCTACGTGGGCATCGCGAACACCGCCGTTGGGTTGGTCGCGATCATCGCGCCGCTGATCGGAGCAGGGTTGGCCGGAATCGATTATCTGCTTCTCTTCGCGATCGCCGCGCTGGTCAACCTGATCGCACTCGTGTTGATGCGCTGGTGGGTCAAAGAACCGCGCTGGGCCTCACCCCCCAACCCCCTCTCCTGACACGCCGCGTGCCAGGAGAGGGGCTGCCAAAGGCGGGGGTGCGGTAATCACCACGGGGTATAGCATTGCTTCGCAGAAACTGCGTTGACCGCGAAGATTTTTGGACGCAGACCCGCACTGCCCGCTGCCGCAGGCAGTGGGGCAAGTGTGAACGCGGATTTACGCTGATTTTGATTTATCTGCGTTCATCCGCGCAACACACGCCTGCGGCGGGTGCAGTGCTCCCGTCAGCGTCCAATAGATTCCGTTGCGGCGGAGCCCGTCATGGATAAATCCTAAGCGGATGTAACTGCTCGGACTGCCTCACCCCCAGCCCCTCTTCTGACGACGAAACAGCTG
>DATBWU010000258.1:0-37223 GCA_036514635.1 Anaerolineae bacterium
TCACCTGGCCGAGTGCGCGATGCGCCAGCCGGGTGATCTCGCGCTGGCACATCGCGCACTCGGCCAGGTGATCGCGCTCGTCGCGCAGCGTCTGCCAGGCGCGCGCCGCGCCGCCCCGGCGGGCGGCTTCGCTTAACGTTCTTGCGAAATCGTCGTGCGATGGCATGCGTTCTCCCTACTCGTCACCGCCGGTCAGGCATTCGGCCAACGCCTCGTCCTCGCGCAGGTTGTGCAGCGCCCGATGCCGCATCACCTGCACGTTACCCTTCGTCGTGCCGAGCACCAGCGCAGTTTCGCCGTCATCGAACCCGGCGAATCGCTCCAGGATCAAGGCCATGCGCCAATCTTTGTTCGACAGCCGCGCCATCGCTTCCAGCAGGCAATCCAGCACGGCGCGCGAAATCGGCGCAGAGAAGGACAGCGCCTCTTCATCGGTCGTCTCCGAAACGTCTCCGCACTCGCCACGGCGCACTGCATCCTGCACGGCGCGCGCGCACTCACGGTTGAGCGTGGTGAGCGCGTAACTCAGGAAGCCGCCGGGCTGCTCGATGTGATCCAGGCTCTGGTGCAGCCGGGCCAGTGCTTCCTGGGTGCAGGCTTCGGCGAGATCGGACGAGCAGCCTTTCGTTTTCACGAAGTTGTACGCGACGCGATAGAGATAACAGCCCAGTTCTTGGTAGGCGCGGCCCTGCTCGTCGCGGTCGAGACTCTGGCACGCCTGGTACAGCGCCACGGCATAGACATTTTTCGCCAGGCGGGTCAGGTGTCCGACCAGCGCCTCGCTCGCCAACGGCAGGAGACCGGCTCCGTACTCCTGGCAACCTCGCGCCGACAACTCGGCGGCGAACACCTCCTCGGCGAGGAAGCCATAGCCGGGCCGGTTTCTCAGCGCACGCACCACCTGGCGGCTGGCTCGTTCGATCTCTATTTGCGCATTGGCCGTAAGTTCCCTGACCATCGACACAAATTGCCTTCGGCACAGATTTACCGCAGAGCACGCCGGGGGCGCACAGAGGGTTATGAGAGCCTCTGCGTGCTCTGCGCTCTCCGAAGTGAGACTTCCTACTTGCGCGCCATTGGCGTAGCCCGCAGCGGAACCAGTCCTGTTTCCCACCAATGCTTCGCGTCGGCGGCGGCAACCGCGAGGTCAATGCCGCGCAGCCGCGCGCCCTGTTCGCACATCAAGACGGGGGTCAACACGTTCTTGAAGCTCGCCACGAACACCGCCGGGACGCCCAGCCGGCGGGACATCTCCTGCTGCATTCGGTCGGCCAACACTTGCGCCTCGGCCACGCTGCGCGCGTTGCGGCGATTGTTGACGACGTCCTGGCTGATGAAGACGTAGCCCGTGCCGCGCGGAATCAGGTTCTCCGGGCAGGGGCACTGATCGTCGGAGCATAAGCCATCGCCCGGCGGCCGGGGAACTTCAAAGAAGCCGGGCGGCGGGCCGCCGCCTGCGGGATTCTGCCGGCCTAACAGTTTGTTGAAGATACCCATCCTGTCCTCCAGATAACGCTTCGAGAGCATTCGGCAATTCGCGGGTCACGCCCGGTGATGAATCACCGGGCTGATAACGTGAAGCCTGCTGAAGCAGGCTGTAGGGCGATTCATCGCCCTTCGTCTGCTCAGCCCGACGATTGATCGTCGGGCGACGGTGGCGCAGCAATTACCGAACGCTCTCGCTTCAGATACTGTCGCTGGTAAAGAGCGGAACTTCCTCACGTTCCTTACAACAGCATAGGGAGCGTCCAGAAGCAACTTCGTAGTGACCAGACGAATGACCCAAGACCGACGACGAAGGAATTGGCCTGTCGTCGTTCGTCCTTCGTCAAAAACCGGAAGTTGTTTTTGGACAAGCCCTAGGGCCTGTAAGCGCCGCCGCCTTTCCCCGTTCTTTAGTGGGCAGAAGCGCGAATCCGGAAATGACCCACTGGGAAAGGAGGTGGACAAAATGACTGGGTGGACCAAGCTGATGCTCATCCTGCTCTTCGTCGTCGCGGCGCTGGCCTCACTGGCGTGCAGCCTGGCTGGCGATGTCGAATGGCCGGCGGCGCTACTGACCGGCGCGACAGCGCTGATGTAAATCACGCCTCACCGCCGAGGCGCGGAGAACGCTGAGTTCGCTTCAGTTTCTCTGCGCCCTCGGCGTCTCTGCGGTGTGCTTCCCGGCCGGGATGACCCAAGAAGATGAAGGGTGCCCAATGAAAAGGCGTGTACCCGGCAGCGATCAGTTCGTGCTGGGCGGTGCGCAACGCCAGCGCCGGCGACTGGCCCGCGCGCAAGGCGCGATAGAAGCGCGTCATCATCACGTTGGCCGATTCGTCGGGGATGTGCCACAGCCCGGCGACCAACGCGCGCGTGCCGGCGTGGAACAACGCCTGCGCCAGCCCGATCAGCTCGTCGCCCACCTGCGCCTCGCTGCGCGCGCTCTCGCAGCTGCTCAACGTCACCAGGTCGGCATCCAGCGCGAAATCAAACAGGTCCAACGCCGTCAGGTCGCCGTCGTGCAGCATCAAGCGCGACTGGAACGGCGCTTCTTCTTCGAAGATCGTGTGCGTGGCGAAGTGAAGCATCGCATAATGGCGCAGGCCGGCGCGATCGTTCATCGCCAGCAGCGCAGCGCGATTCGCCTCCGCATTCAGGCACACCACACTATCCCACCCGAACAGTCGATGGATCGCCTCTGCTTCAATGGCGGCCGACGAAAGTCGCGGCGCGCGCGAGCCGAAATCGGACACGCCGATCACCAGCACCGATTGTTCGTCCGCCGGCCGCGGCCTCCCTGCGTCGCGCTCGAGCAGCAACTGGAAGATGTGCAGGCTGGGCGCGTGAACCAGCGTGGCTTGCTGCGCCAGGTAATTGCCATTCGGCGATAACAAGGCGTGGAAGGGAAGGCCGTGCAGAATGCCGTGCGGCGCGACGATCAGAAGTCGATCGGGCGAAAGGCGCTCGCGGATCGGTTCGGGGATCAACAATGCGTAGGCCTGCCGCAGAAATGCCGAGCCGGTGCCGGGAGCGATCCGGTAGCCTCCGACATCCCGTTGATACACTTCGGCGCGCCGGGCTTCTTGCGGCGACGTGCAGACACGCAGCAGCCTATCCTCGAATGGCGTCAGGGTCCTCGTCCAACCGGTAACCGACTCGGCATCGACGAAGAGCACCGTCAACTGCGATCCAGACAGGTAGTACGCTAGAACAGCCCACGGGTTAGGCCAGTGTGTCGCCAGCGCCCGGCGAAAATCGTCGAGAGCGAAGCGCGGCGGATGCGTGAGCGATGACCACAACGGTCGGGCGCGGAACAGCCGGGCGACGATCTCCTCGTGCGCCTGACGCGCGTGCGCCAGTTGATCGAGCAGCGCAGCCTGGGGCATCTTCGCTTCGTCACCAAGATCGGGCGAGAGCAGCGCGCGGCGCAGCGCCTCGATGCGCGCCTGCGCGGCTCGCTCACTCGCCAGCAATTCGTCCAGCGAAGCATCGCCGCCGTGCGAGTGCGGGCGCAGGCCGGTCGATGGATTGGCGAGCATTGACAGATACGCCTGGGCCTTGCCGTGCTCGACGATTTCGACGGCCTGCTCCATCGCGCCGAGCTGCAAGGCCAGCGCCAGGGCTTCGTCATATACGTGCCGGCGACCGGCGAAGAAGGCGCTGCTGCCGCGCGCAGTGTACAGTCCGGCCCGGCCACGCCGGATCGCCTCGATCGCGGCCAGGTAACGATCGAGGGAATCTTGCGCGGGCGCGCGCCGAATCTGGCAGCGAGCCAGGCCGTAGTGAACGCGCCAGGCCCAATCGGGAAAATCGAGATCGAGAACGGGCAGCGCGGACGTGAACCAGCGCTGCGCCTCCTCGACGTGATCCTGCGCCAGTTCGGTCTCACCCAATCCCAATTCGCACAGCGCCGCGTTGACCGGCCACTGTCGCTGGGCGAATTCCTGCAGGGCGCGCCGGTAAAGCGACGCGGCCTCTTCCGCGTTGCCGCGCGACTGCTCCAGGTCGGCCAAGTGTTGAACACACAGCGCTTCTTGCGCGGGCATGTTTTCGGCGGCGTACGCCGATCGCGCCTGCTCCAGCAGCTCGCGCGCCCGGTCGTGCTGGTTCAGCGCCCGATGCACTTGCGCCAGATAAACCCGGTTCGCCGCAGCGTGCAACATCGAACCGGCGGCCTGGAATCGCCTTTGCGCACTGTCCAGCAAATCCCGCGCGCGGTCGAACTGGTTTGTCGCGATGTGCACGCGCGCCATGTTCTCTTCGCAATGCGCGACGTTGACCTCCAGGCCGGCCTGGGCAAAGATGTCGCGCGCGCGCTGATGCTGCTCGATCGCTCGATCGTAGGCCCCCAGCAGTTCTTCGATCTGGGCCATGTTGGTCTGGCAGCGCGCGGCGTGAACGGCCAGCCCGGCAGCCAGGCACACATCGACGGCGCGCTGGAAGGATGTGAGGGCATCGGCGTAGCGGTTCTGCTCCTTGTAGGCCAGCGCGATGTTCATGTCGCAGATGGCAACGTCGAGTGTCATGCGCTGTGAGGCGAACTCTTCACGGAGGCGGAAGTAAATCGGCAGCGCCGCGTCGCTGCGCCCCAGCCGCCGATAGGCATTGGCGATGTTGCGATCGCAACTGCGCAGGGCAGCCTGCATCCCCTCGGCTTCGTACACGGCGCGGGCGGCGTGCAGCACGTCGAGCGCCCGGTGATAATCGCCCCGATCGAGGTAGACCACTGCCTGAACCCGATGCGCCCAGGCAGCCTCAAGCGTTGCCCCGGCCTGCGAGAAGATCACATCTGCGGCGGCGAGCAGCGCCAGGGCCTCGTCATAGCGTTGCTCGCAAGCGAGGATGTAGGCGATTTCCACGTCGGAGCGCGCCCGATCGAGCGTCAGCCCCTCGGCCTCGAATCGCTCGCGCGCTCGATGCGCGAATTCGTGCGCCTGGTGATACTGGCCCTGCGCACGCTGAGTGCCCGCCCGCAGCAGATCGCATTCGGCCAGCTCACGCCCGGCGTCATGCTGACGGAAGATCGCCTGGGCCGCCTCGCACAGCGCGCGCGCCTCCGCGTGACGATTGAGTTGATGCCAGGCAGCGGCCAGGCCCAATTGGCAGCGAGCGGCGTGAAGGGAGTCGCCCATCTGCTCGAAGAGCGCTTGCGCGGTAATGTACAGTTCGCTGCTCTCGGCCCAAGCGCCGAGGCGGTTGCGCGTCTCCGCCGAAGCCAGCGTGGTGTGTGCTCGCAGCGACATGTCGTCCGTGCCTTCAGTTACATCCACGTCGATCCGCCGATTCATACCGGAATGTGCTCGATGTAAACCCTTAACTGTTCCTCGGCCGATTCGGGCCGGTCTTCTGACAGCCAGCCCAGTGGCACATCGCGGAATATCGCTTCGCCGTGCTCGTCGATCGGCGCGATGCGCTCGCCCCATGCGCTGCGTATGCGCACCTGCGTGCCAGCAGGCACCTCCGAGCCGGCCAGCGATACCCGCAACTGCCAGCCGGTGGCAGCGGCCCCGGCTTCGGTGGGCCGCAACATCTCTACGCTTACCAGCCACGGGCCTTCTTCCAGGAGGCTGTCCATCAGCGGGACGCGCTCCGCGGGCCTCCCGACGCTTTCACCTGAGCGCGCCCAGACTGGCGCTTGCGGAAACAGTACATTCAGGATGTAGGTCTTGCTGATGGTGATGACCGCCGAGAGGCGGCCCTGCGCATCGCGCAGTGTCTCGACGGTCCATGCGACGGCTTTGTCTGCCGGTGACTGGGGTGATAGGAAGGGGAGCGCAAAGCGTGGATAGGATTCCGGCTCGACCTGGCCGCCTGCACGCTCTGAGCGAAGCAAGTTCAGCAGCTCATCGTGCGCGCGAGTACAGGTGGGGCACTCCTGAATATGTTGCCACACAACTGGATACGTCGCCTGCACCGGTTTCGCGGCCAGTTCCTCTTCCACGTAAAGCGGCAGCATCTCCTGCGCAAACGCGCACATCGGCTCCGGCACCCGGAGGTCTTCGCCCAACCGGCTCAGGCTGGCCTGGCAGCGGATGCACGAAGCCAGGTGCGCCCACGCTTCCTTCCGCTCGGACCCGGACGGAATCTGCCCCGAAATGCCGAGAAGTATCTCTCTTGCCGTTCGACAATCCATGTGCGTACCCACCCTTCAGGATGATCGATGGCTCCTGATCTGGACAAGTCCACTTCCGGCAAGTATCTTGCACTTTCCTGAAAAACAAGGTGTGCACTGTCCTAATCCGGGCGAGCCGGAACCCAACGGGCGGGTTTCACCCCCAAGCCATTGCCCGAAGTTGCCCACTCCGCTTGCCCATGTCCGCCGCTGTGCGGCGGTGGGCCGCCAGGCGCGCTACGGGGTGCTGTGCAAAAACTCCGGGCTAAAACGAGGAAAGCCGGCTGAACCCGGCTGATCCGCCAGCCGGCTTAGCCGACTTTCACGTTTTTAGCCGCGTGAGCAGTTACGATTTGTGATTCGGCAGGGCGCGGTACTGTGCCGCGCTTGCCTGGGGCCAGGCTATCGGAGGTTACGCAACGCTGCCTGCGCGGCGAAGTGGCCGCACATGCCATGCACTCCGCCGCCCGGCGGCGTCGATGACGAGCAAATGTAGATACCGTTTGCCGGGACCGAGTATGGATGTACTCGCGCAACAGGTCGCGTGAAGAGTTGTCGCAAGTCCTGTACACCACCGTTGATATCGCCGCCGACGTAGTTGGGGTTATAGTGCTCCATATCCACCGCATTGCGGATGCTGCGAGCCAACACTCGATTGCGAAACCCCGGCGCGAAGCGCTCGATCTGCGCCTCGATCCGATCGCTCATGTCGACGGTCGATCCGTGCGGCACGTGGCAGTAAGCCCAGATCGTGTGTTTGCCCTCCGGGGCGCGCGTCGCGTCGAACAGGCTGGGCTGCGCCAGCAGCACGAACGGCCTTTCGGGATATTCGCCGCACCACACCGCTCGCTCTGCCGCCGCGATCTCCTCCAGCGTGCCGCCGATGTGCACAGTTCCGGCGCGTGCGCACTCGCGCGCCTGCCACGGAATCGGGCCATCGAGCGCAAAGTCCATCTTGAATACGCCCGGGCCATAGCGATAGCCACGCAGCTTGCGCCGGTAACCCTCCGGCAGTCGCTTGCCCGCAATGTGCTCGAGTTGGCGCGGCGTCACGTCAAACAGGGCAGCGCGGTGTGGCGGCAGTTGCTCGATACATTCGATGTGCACGCCCGTGACGATCTCACCGCCAAGCGAGCGCAAGTAAGAGGCCATCGCATCAGCAAGCGACTGCGACCCTCCGCGCGGGATCGGCCAGCCGACGACGTGCGCCATGATCGACATCATCAGCCCAAAGGCGGATGTCGCCGGCCATTCGAGCGGCATGATCGAATGAGCGGACATGCCGGCGAAGACGGCGCGCGCGCGCGCGCCGCGAAACAGGAAGCGGGCCAGTGTCTTGGCCGGCCACAGCGCGAGCAGTCCGAAGCGCGCCATCGCAATCGGATGATGCGGAAAGCGCAGCGGGCCGAGGAACTCGCGCGCGAGTTTGTCCCAATCCGCAACGAGCGGCTTCATCAAGCGGCGATACGTAGCGGCATCCCGGCCGAGCGTTGCGGCGGTGGCCTCGATCGACCGCTCGACAATGGGCGCGCTGCCATCGTCGAGCGGGTGCGCGAGCGCGGCGGGTGGATGAATCCATTCCAGGCCGTGATCGGCCAGGGGCAGCGTGCGGAAGAAGGGTGAGCCGGCCGCGAGCGGATGAACCGCCGAGCAAATGTCGTGGACGAAACCGGGGAGGGTCAATTCAGCGGAGCGCATCCCGCCGCCCACGGTGTCTTTCGCTTCGATCACCAGAACCGACCCGCCCGCGCGCGCGAGCGTGATGGCTGCCGCCAGGCCGTTCGGGCCTGCGCCGACGATCACGGCGTCGTAAACATGAGAACCGGTCATTTGGGGCCTGCGACCATTGCAGTCAGCCATCGACTCACACCTTGTTCAATTGTACCTCTTCATTCTCCTGCCCTTTTCGGGTAAAATTCAACCGGCGCGCGATTAGCTCCAGCGAAGCCTGGCTACCACGAGGCCGCGCTATGTTATACTCAACGCGGGCACAATCTGCGTTTTTGTAGAGTGCGGTCATTAACAGCGCGTTGCACTTGTGTTATACATGAGCCTCACGCCTATCGCCCGACGATGAATCGTCGGGCTAATCAAGAAAAGCCGGATCAATCCGGCTGAAGCGACAAACAGCCTGCTTCAGCAGGCTTCGCTTTTTCAGCCCGGTGATTCATCACCGGGCATTGCCCACGAATTACCGAATGCTCTCATGAGTCAACGAAGCCGGCCGGGGAGGGATGGAGAAAGATGATCGAAATCGAATTCTCTGTGCTGGTCGCCAACCGAGAGGATGCCGATCGTTTGCGACCGCTACTCGACGCTTTCGAAAAACAAAAGCACGTGAAAGTGAAGATCACTCCGATCCTCTGGAGCGAAGGCTGGTCGGAGATCGCCAACATCGCGATCTACGGTCACGGGCCAGACGTTTCCGAAGTCGGGACGACCTGGATCAGCAGTGTCGCCGCCCTGAACGCCTTGCGGCCCTTCAGCGCAGACGAAATCCGATCGCTGGGCGGTGCGAGCGCTTTTTTAACGGCCTCCTGGCGCACAGGTATCCGGATTGGCGGCAACCGGGTGTGGGCTATCCCCTGGTTGATTCATTCGGCACTGCTCTACTATCGGAAGGACTGGTTGGAGCAGGCCGGCATCTCCGATGCCGGGGCAGCATTTGCCGACGCCACTGCCCTGGAGCAGACGCTACAGCGCCTTTACGACAACGGCATTCCTCATCCACTGAGCCTGACCACGCACCGCCTTGCGACTGCCATCCACGAAGCCGCGACCTGGATCTGGAATGCCGGGGGCGACTTTCTGAGCGCCGATGGCAAGCAAGTGCTCTTCAATCAGCCCGAGGCCATGCGGGGCTTGCATGCCTTCTTCTCGCTGCGCCGTTTCATCGCCCCACCGACCACGCCTCCTCGCACCCCGGTGGACCATTTCCTAAACGGAGATACCGCCGTGGCGCTCGGCAGCCCGTGGATTGTCTTCCATCACCAAGAACTGCCCCTGGCGAAGCACATCGGCGTTGCTCCGCTCCCCGGCGTGGCCTTCATCGGCGGTACCAGCCTGGTGATTTGGACCCATTCTCCAGAGACCACGGCTGCGCTCGAACTGGTGCGCTTCCTGAACAGCCAGCCCTATCGGCCGGCTAGTCTGCACCAGAGCCTTTTCCCTGCTCACCAAGAAGCCCTGAACGCGTTCGCTGCGCAGGATACACTGTATCGGAATGCACTGGCAGCCCTGCTTAAAGGACGCTCCTTCCCGGCCGTTCGATTATGGGGTTCCATCGAGAGCAGGCTCATCGACGCGCTTACTACCACCTGGGCCGAAGTCTTGGCCGACCCGGCCTCGAACATCGATCGGAGCTTGCAGCGCCATATCGACCCGGTGGCTCAATGGCTGAACCGGACACTTCCGTCCCGGTTCTGATGACTCTGGCCGGGGATGGAGGTTCTCATAAACATCATGCCTCAATCTCTCAATGGACAGTGGCAGTTAAGGAAGATCGGGAGCGACGAATGGCTCCCGGCTATCGTTCCGGGAAGTGTCCACACCGATCTGTTGGCGGCAGGCCGCATCCCGGATCCGTTTGTCGGCGATAACGAGAAGCGCGTGCAGTGGGTGGCCGAGCACGATTGGGAATACCGCCGCACGTTTGTCCTCGACCCACAACTGCCGGCCGGGATGCACATCCACCTGGTATGCGACGGGCTGGACACGCTGGCGGAGGTGCGCCTGAACGGCGGAACGGTGGGCGCGGCGAAGGATATGTTTCATCCACACCGGTGGGAAGTGACGGATCTGCTGCGCGCCGGTGAGAACGAGATGAGTATCGTGTTCCGCTCACCCGTGCGCTACGTCGAGGCGCGCGAGCGCATCCGCCCGATGCCGGGCGTGGGCGTCTTTGTGATCAAGGGTGGCCCGCATCTGCGCAAAGCGCCCAGCCACTTTGGCTGGGATTGGGGGCCGATGCTGCCCACACTGGGGATTTGGCGCGACATCCGGCTGGAGGGCCACCGACTCGCGCGGCTCGACGATGTGCAGCTGCACCAGCAACACGTGAACGGGAGCGTGACGCTGTCAGCGGCTCTATCGACGCAAGCCTGGGAATCGGCGCCGCTGCGGGCGAGTCTGCGCCTGACTGCGCCCGGCGGTCGCACCCAAACCGCCGAGACGCCGGTGGATGCGGGCCGCGCGACGCTCGCCCTGAAGATCGAACAGCCACAGCTCTGGTGGCCGAACGGCCTCGGCGCGCAGCCCCTCTACCGCGCCGAGGTCGTCCTGCTGAATGGCGACGACGTGCTCGACGCACGCCTCATGCAGATCGGTCTGCGCACCGTGGAATTGAACCAGCAGCCGGACGAGTGGGGGCGCTCGTTCACGTTCGTCGTCAACGGCGTGCCGATGTTCGCCACGGGCGCTAACTGGATCCCGGCCGACTCCTTCCCGGCGCGGGTCACGCCTGCCCAACTGGAGCACCTGCTCCAATCTGCGGCCGACGCGCACTTCAACATGATCCGCATCTGGGGCGGCGGCTACTACGAGGCCGAAACCTTCTACGATCTGTGCGATCGGCTGGGCCTGTTGGTGTGGCAGGACTTCATGTTTGCCTGCGCGGGCTATCCGTTCGACGATCCCGAATTCCTGGAGACCTTGCAGCACGAAGTGACGCACACCGTCCGGCGCTTGCGGCACCGGGCCTGCCTGGCGCTGTGGTGCGGCAACAACGAGATGGAGCAGGGTTGGGTGCAATGGGGCTGGAGCAAGCCCGAGAACGAAGACCTCAAGGCAGCCTACGATCGCTTCTTCCATCACCTTTTACCGTCTTGGGTGATAGACGAGGACCCGAACCGCCCGTACTGGCCCAGCTCGCCCTCCTCCGGCATGCCGTTCGTAGACCCTAACGGCGGCGCGGCGGGCGATGTGCACCAATGGGCAGTCTGGCACGCCCTGAAGCCCTTTGTCAATTACCGCGAAACCCAAGCCCGCTTCGTCAGCGAGTTCGGCTTTCAGTCTTTGCCCGCCCTCTCGACAATCGCTGCTTACGCCGAGCCGAGTGAATGGAACATGACTTCGTATGTCATGGAGCACCATCAGCGTCACCTGAACGGGAACGGTAAGATCGTCAACTATCTCACCAACCACTTCCGCCTGCCCAAGGATTTCCCGTCGCTGGTCTACCTCACACAGATTCTGCAGGCCGAAGCGCTGCGCACGGGTGTAGAGCATTGGCGACGGCATCCCGCGTGCAGCGGTACGTTGTACTGGCAACTGAACGACTGCTGGCCGGTGGCGTCCTGGTCCAGCATCGATTACTTCGGGCGTTGGAAGGCTGCTCATTACGCCGCGCGACGCTTTTACGCGCCAATCCTGCTGTCCGTCGCAGACGACGGCGAGCGGAGGGACGTGTTCGTCACCAACGACACGCCGGCCGCGTGGCAGGGCGAGGTGCGCTGGTCGCTACAGACGCTGCATGGCGAGAGCCTGGTCGACGGCGAAGAGCGCGTGATCGCCTCGCCGCTCTCGACCACGCTGGTCAAGGCCCTGGACTTCACCGACCGCCTCACCGAGGAAAACCGCCGGCGAGTCGTGCTGGCCTGTGACCTGTGGCAGGCTGATCGGCATCTGGCGACATCGGTTACCCCATTCGTGCCCGACAAGCACCTGGAGCTGGAACCGCCGCAGATCGCCGTGGACATCCAGGCCGATAGCGAGCGGCTGACGATGCGGCTGCTGAGCCGATCGCTGGCCCGCTTCGTGGAATTGTCTCTGCGTGACATCGACGTCATCTTCAGCGACAACTATTTTGACCTCCCCGCCGGCCGGACGATAGCCGTCACCTGTTCGCTTCCCGATGGCTGGACGGCCGAGCACTCTCGTGAGGCACTCACCGTTCGCTCGCTGCGCGACTCCTACTGATCTTGGCTCGTGTATGAAACAAGTGCATGGGGCCGAGGTGACCGGCACTTTCGAAAGTGCCGGTCACCTGATCGCCTCCTATGAGGAGAGGGGAGCGCGTGTCCCCCTTCGAGATGTGAACGATCACCAGCGAGATCCTTCTTGGCAACTGGAGCGTTGGCGCTATAATGCTAATCTACAGTAGCTCGTCAATGTAACGGAGACTGACAACATGCCCAGTTCGGTCTTTTTCGGTTCAGCGCGGCAGGCTCGCCTGGAAGCGAAGGAAACCCTGCCCGACCTCTCGTGCAAGGGGATCATCACAACTTGACCGCAACACGCGAAATCGTCGTGCGCCACACAGTGGGTCTCCATGCTCGACCGGCGGCACAGTTCGTCAAAACGGCCACGCGCTTCGCATCGAGCATCACCATCTCGAATCTTAGCAAGGGCACGCTACCGGCCAATGCCAAGAGCATCCTGAGCGTGTTGGCGGCCGCCGTCCAGGGGAACGAACAAATTCGTCTCAGCGCCGAAGGTGCGGACGAAGACGCCGCTATCGCAGCCCTATGTGAGTTAATCGACGGCAACTTTGGCGAACCAGAGTGATGTCTATGGTCGCACAATCTCTTCAAGGGATCGCGGCCTCGCCGGGAATCGCTATCGGCCCGATCTTCCACTATCGCCCGCGCCGGGTGATGGCCGAACACTATCCCATCGATGACGTGGATGGCGAGATCGTCCGGCTGGAACAGGCGCTGGCCGAGGCCCGACGGGAACTGGACGCATTATCGATTCAAATGCGGGACGGCATTGGCCCGCGTGAGGCCGCAATCTTTGAAGCCCACCGCATGTTCCTCGACGATCCCGAATTGCTTGGCCGGGTGTGGGCACGCCTCCAGACCGATCGGGTCAACGCGGAATACGCCTGGCAGGAAGGCGCGCAGCATTACGCGGCCGCCCTGGAGGCGATCGGCGACAACCATCTCGCCGCGCGCGCCGCAGATGTGCAAGACGTAGCCCAGCGTGTGCTTCGCATCTTGAGCAACAAGACATCGCAGGTGGCGGGCCCCACAGAAGCCGCCGTCATTGTAGCCGACGATCTCGCACCCTCCGATATCGTCGCGCTCGACAGGGCCAAGGCGATTGCATTCTGCACGGCCGGGGGCGGACCGACTTCGCACGCGGTGATTCTGTCGAAGGCGTTGGGCATCCCCGCGATAGTCGGCCTGGGCGATGCAGTGCGTCACGGCCCGGAAGGCGTTCGGGCCATCGTTGACGGCGCGAATGGCACGCTGCTGATCGACCCCGACGAGGCGACCATCGCGGAATATCGCCAGCGCGCCGAAGCGTTCCGGCAAATGCGTGATAGCGCCTTCGGAGTGGCCGATCAGCAGGCCGTGACGACCGACGGCGTGCACGTCGAGGTGATGGCTAACATCGGGTCGGTTGAGGAAGCCGCGGCTGCCTTAGCGAGCGGGGCCGAGGGAGTCGGCCTGCTTCGCACCGAATTCCTGTACCTCGACCGCGACAACCCGCCGGACGAAGACGAGCAGACGGCGATCTACCGGGCTGTCTTCGAGATGATGGGGCAACGCCCCGTCGTCGTGCGGACACTGGATGTAGGCGGCGACAAGCCCGTATCTTATCTCAACATGCTTGTCGAGCTGAATCCGTTTCTGGGATTGCGCGGAGTGCGCCTGACCCTGGCCAGGCCCGACCTGTTTCGCACCCAACTGTGCGCGTTGCTGCGCTCAGGCGAAGGGCACAACCTGAGGATCGTGTTTCCGATGGTCGCCACTGTGGAGGATGTGATCGCCGCGCGGCGCTATGTCGATGAAGCGCGTGCATCGCTTGACGCGCGCGGCCTGCGCTACGCGCGCCAATGCCAGGTCGGCATTATGGTCGAGGTACCTTCAGCAGCCGTGATCGCCGACACGCTGGCGGAGGTGGTCGATTTCTTCAGCATTGGCACAAACGACCTGGCGCAATACACTCTGGCGGCGGACCGAACGAACGCGGCTGTCTCGCCGATGGCGGATGCGTTCCATCCGGCGGTGCTGCGTCTGATCGGCATGGTCATCGAGGCGGCGCACGCACGCGGACGCCGGGTAGGCCTGTGCGGCGAGCTGGCCGGTGAGCCTTTGGCTGCGCCGGTTCTGCTGGGACTCGGCTTGGATGAATTCAGCATGGGCCTTCGATCGATACCGCTGGTCAAGCAGGCCATACGGCGCTTCAGCACGGAGCAGGCCGGGTCGATCGCACGGCGTGCGCTGAGCCTGCGGACCGCGAGCGAGGTGCGCGCGTACTTGACTTCGGTCGCAAGCCAGGTGGGGGACCGGCCCAATGAATCCCGGTGACCGCTCCCCTTCCGTCGGCGTCGTGATTGCCGCGCATGGCGATCTGGCGCACGCTCTGCGCCGGAGTGCAGAGATGATCGTCGGCGAGCAAGACAGCGTGGCGACGGTGGCACTCAATTCGCAAGATAGTCCCGACCATCTCCGGGCGGCCATTCGCGAGGCGATCGGCCAGGTCGATCGCGGCGCGGGCGTTATTGTTTTCGTCGACTTGTTCGGCGGCACGCCGGGCAATGCCGCCGCGCTGAGTATTGGATCGCATCGCGCGCGGATCGTATCCGGCGTCAACCTGCCCATGTTGCTGGAAGTGTTGCTGGCGCGAAGCACGCTCGCGCTGGAAGCGCTGGCCGCGCTTGCGCTGGAAATCGGCGTGAAGAGCATCGCCGAGATCAGCGCCGAAGGGCAGGCGCAGGCCTCGACAACCGATTGACAATCCCCGGCCATCCGTTATAATCACGCCCAATCGAGCCTATTAACCTTCGGG
The DNA here is from genome assembly GCA_036514635.1 of Anaerolineae bacterium. Taxonomy (GTDB): domain Bacteria; phylum Chloroflexota; class Anaerolineae; order Fen-1058; family Fen-1058; genus DASSFZ01. The sequence goes on from DATBWU010000258.1 coordinate 14,834, forward strand.
GCAGGGTGAGCAGTTCGTTCGGCGAGCTGCAATTCCCGATCGGCGGTATAGCCCGCGAGTCTCGCATGAGACATGATCCGGTGACGTCCGCACTGCGCCGCGCAGTGTGAGCGAACTCCGGGGCCGACGGTATAGTCCGGATGAAAGAAGGCGAACCGCACCGGTGCGCGTGTGCGCCCGCTTGTTTGCCCCGAAGTCGAAATCGATTCGACTTCGGGGTTTCTTGTGAGGCGGACTGATTGCGCCTGCCTGTTCCCCCTTTCCCCGAAGTGAAGCCAACGTCAGTACCAGATAAACCGATTGGTCATGCCAAGTGACACTCAATCTACCATCCCCGACGAGCACGCCGCCTTGAGCGCTCTAACAAAGGAGGTGAGCGCCATCAAGGATTTTGGGCTGGTTCGAATCGATGATCGCCTGATCCACGGTCAGGTGATCATCGTGTGGCGCAGGCACCGGACCTTTACGCGCATCGTCATCGTGGACGACGGCGTAGCCGCAGACCCGTTTATGCAAGAGGTGCTGAAAATGGCCGCGCCGCCCGATCTGCAGGTCGAGGTGTATTCGGTCGCGCAAGGCATCGCGGTGTTGACCCAAGATCGGGTCGATCGGGAAACGACGATGGTGCTGGTGCGATCGCCGCAGGTCGCCCGGCAACTCTTCGACGGAGGGGTGATCTACCGCGCGCTGAACGTCGGCGGACTGGGCCTCGCGCCGGGGCGCAAGAACGTGTTCAAGAGCATCTCCATCTCGGACGATGAAATCGCGATCCTCAAGTACCTGATGGAGAACGGAGTAGACATCGCCTTCTACAGCGTGCCCGGCGAGAAGCCCAAAATGCTGGGCGACCTCATCCATAGGGGGAACAGATGAAGATCAACCGCAAGCAATTCGGCATTGCGATCGGCGTCAGCCTGGGGCTGATGCTGGTCACTTTCGTCGTCGCGCGCGCCGCACCCGCGACGCAAGCCCCGGAGGCTAAAGTCGATCTGGCGACGGCAGCCATCATCGGCATTCTTTACTACTTCTCCTGGTCGCCCTGGTTCGCGAACCTCGGGTTTACCGTCCTCTATCGCCCACTCATTGCCGGCACCCTGGTTGGGCTGGTGATGGGCCGACTTGGCGAAGGCATTGCCATCGGCGCGAACATCAACGTGCTGTATCTGGGTTGGATCGCCGCCGGCAGCTCGCTGCCGGGCGATCCCGGTCTGGCGGGCTACCTCGGCACCGCGCTGGCGTTGAGCGGCGGCTTGGGTGCGCAAGGCGCGCTGGCCGTCGCGGGGCCGCTGGGGCTATTGGGTAGCCTCACCTTTTCGCTGCGCATGTCGGTGTGCTCGGCCATCGCGCACCGCGCCGACCGATACGCAGAGGAGGGCAACATCAAAGGCGTGGCGCGCAGCAACTACATCTACTCGCAACCGTTCCAATTCGTGCTGTACGCCGTGCCGGTTGCACTCGCCGCGTATATCGGTGCACCGGCCGTCGAAGGCGCACTCAATTGGATCGGGCAGAACGCCGGCTGGGTGCTGGGCGGGCTGTTCATCGCGAGCGGCATGTTGGCCGCGCTGGGTATCGCGCTCAACCTGAAGTTTCTATTCCGGGGTGGCGTGTGGCCTTACTTCTTCATCGGCTTCATGGTCACTTCGCTGGCGGGTAGCATCAACCTGCTGGTGATGGCGATCATCGGCGTCTCACTGGCGGTCATCCACGTGCAATTCACGGACAAAGGCAGCGCGCCGCCTGCTCCTGCTCCAGCCCTCGCCGCGCGCACGGCCTCCGGCCTGCTCACGCGCCGAGATGTCTTCCGGGCCTGGCTGCGCTGGCTGTTCTTCTCGCACTCGACGTACAACTGGGAGCGGCAGCAGGGATTGGGGTTCGCGCACGCGATGACGCCCATCATCGAGAAACTGTACAAAACTAAAGAGGACATCCGCGCAGGGTTGAAGCGTCACCTGGTATTCTTCAATACACAGCCGGACATCGGCGGCGTCGTTCACGGCGCGGTGATCGCGATGGAAGAAGAGCGCGCGGCCGGAGCCGACATCAACGACGACGCGATCAACAGCGTGAAGACCGGCTTGATGGGACCAATGGCCGGCATTGGCGATACGATCCAGCAGGGCATGGTGATCCCGATCGTGTATGCGATTGGCATGGGCCTGGCGACGGGTGGCGCGATCGGCACGGCAACGACGGGCAACATCCTCGGCCCCTTGTTCGTCGTCGTGACGGTGGCCGCCTTCACCTGGGGTGTCGGCTGGCTGGCCTGGTGGCAGGGATACCGGCAGGGGCGTGCGGCCGTCACGAACATCTTGCAGGGAGGCACGCTCAGCCGGGTGATCGCCGGCGCAGGCGTGTTGGGCAACTTCATCATGGGCGCGCTGGCCGTCAACTTCGTCAAGCTGACGACGCCCCTCGCCTTCACGATCGGCGGCACGACGATCAAGATTCAGGATATCCTGAATAGCTTCATGCCCAACCTGCTGCCGCTTGCACTGGTGTTGATCATTTGGTGGCTGCTGGCGAGGAGAAACCTATCTCCGACGTGGATCATGGCCGCCGTCATCCTGATCGGCGTGTTGGGCGCGATTCCCTTCCTGCCGGGCCTCGATGCCGAAGGCAAGATCATCTGGGTCGGACTGCTCGAATAAACCTGCACTCCGAGTTTTGAAATGCGGGCAGTAGACGGCGCTGGCGCGATCAAATCATGACCCCATCCGACTATCTCGGATAACAGACTTGCCAGTCAGCCTTGTTTGCCCGATACTACGCCTACGCCCATAAACTCGGAGGCCTCATGGCCGACACGTCTCCGCTCGACAAACTGTCCGATCGTCAACTCTCTAACGACAAGGTACAGGAATACCGCGACTTCTACGTGGAGCTGCTCGGCTTTGTGCCGCCGCGCGTTCAGGCGCGCACCGATCTGCTAGCCCGGCTGGATCCCGAATTGCTGGCGATGCAGGAAGACATCCGGCGGCATTGCATGTACCCGAAGTGCTTCGACGTGAAAACGGTGCAACTGATGCTCTTCGGGATGTTGCTGGTGAACTTGCAGGACGCGGCCAAGATTCACGCGCTGGCGGCCTATCGCGCAGGCGCGACGTTTGAGGAGTTGAGCGCCGTCGTCAACCTGGCCTTCCTCTTCCGTGGCCTGTCTGCCGCCAATCTGGGGGCCGAGATTCTTCAAGGTATCGCCAAAGACACAGGGAAGCCCTGAAATGTTGCAGACCATCGAAAAGGCCAGCGAGGTGCTGGCGCTCTTCGATCGCGAACACACCGAATGGGGCGTGCGCGAAGTGGCCGAACGTCTCGGCCTGGCTAAATCGAGCGCACACGACTTGCTGACCTCGCTCGCTCAAATTGGCTTGCTCGGCAAGACGGAGGAGGGGCGTTATCGGCTCGGTTGGCGTCTGGTCACTTTGAGCGAAACATTGCTCGCCACGACCGAGCTGCGCTGTGAAGCCCGTCCTGTCCTGGAAGAACTGGCTGACCAGTACCAGGAAACGATTCACCTCGCTATTCTGGACGACGCCAAAGTCGTTTACGTGGATAAGCTCGAGGGCAAGCAGGCCGTTCGCGTCGAGTTGACGTCTTTGGGTATGCGCCTGTATCCGCATTGCACCGCATTGGGCAAAGTGCTGTTGGCTCACCGTCCCCAGGCGGATGTCAAGCGCATTGTCAAAATCAATGGCCTGCCGCGTTTCACGGCCAACACCATCACCGGCGAGGACGAACTCGAACAAACCCTGACCAAGATCCGCAAGCAAGGCTACGCTTACGATTTGGAGGAAATTCTGCCTGACTTGTGCTGCGTCGGTGCACCGATCTACAACTACACCGGCCACGTGATCGCCGCCGTCAGCATGTCGATTCCGGCTTACCGCTTCCAACGCTCGCAAGCGGAGTTCCGCAAGGCGGTAATGCGCGGAGCGAGAATGATTTCAGAGCGATTGGGTTACTACGGCGCTTAGCATGAAACTACTCAACGAAAAATCAAAGACCACGAAGCTACTCGAGCGCCTCATCCTCCCGCTCGAAAAATTCGGCAAGGAAGAAATTTTCGATTGTCGGATGTGCGGCCAGTGCATTCTCCATTCGACCGGACTCACCTGCCCGATGCGTTGTCCTAAGAATGAGCGCAATGGGCCGTGCGGCGGTGTGCGCCCAGATGGGAACTGTGAAGTGTACCCCGACCAAGCCTGCGTGTGGGTACAGGCCGTCGAGCGGGCGTCGCGTTTGCCCGTGTGGCGCGATCACATCAACCATCTTCAACCGCCTGTGGATTGGCAATTGCAGGGCACATCGTCTTGGATCAATCTGTTGACCGGGCGCGATTCCATTCAGCCGCGCGGGTGGATACCTTTAGGGGAAACGGGTGGCGGGTAGCCCGAACCTCAACGCCGGGCGGCAGCCGAGGGCAAAATCGGAGGAACTTTTGCAAGGTTTTACGGATCGCCCAATGCACGCGGGCAGCCGATTGGAACACGTGCTGCGCGCGGGGCGGTTCGCAGTCACCGCAGAGTTGAACCCGCCCGATAGCGCGGACCCGCAGGAAGTGTACAACGCCGCGCTCGTCTTGGCCGACGTGGTGGACGCGATCAATTCGACCGACGCTTCGGGCGCGAACGTGCACATGTCCAGTCTGGGTTCCTGTGCGCTGCTGCTCCAGGCCGGATACGAAGTCGTGATGCAAATGTCCTGCCGCGATCGCAATCGCATCGCCCTGCAGGGCGACTTGCTCGGCGCGTCCGCATTGGGCGTGAAGAATGTGTTGTGTCTCACCGGCGACGATGTCACCGCCGGCGACCAGCCGGAGGCCAGGCGCGTATTCGATTTTGACTCGCTGCACCTGCTGCGCACGGCCCGCATCATGCGCGATCAGGGCGTCTTTCTCAGTGGGCGCAAAATTAGCGTGCCTCCACGCCTGTTTCTCGGGGCGGCTGAGAATCCGTTTGCACCGCCTTTACATTGGCGCGCACAACGTCTCGCCAAAAAAGCGGAAGCGGGGGCGGATTTTATCCAGACCCAATACGTCTTCGACGTGAAGGTTTTCCGCGAATTTATGGCGCGCGTGCGCGACTTGGGTCTGCACGAACGCATTTTCATTTTGGCGGGGGTCGGGCCGGTCAAATCGCCAAAAGCCGCGGAATTTCTGCGCACCCGTGTGCCCGGCGTAGTTATCCCCGACTCTGTCATCGAACGATTGAAGAAAACGCCGCGCGCGCATTGGCGCGAAGAGGGAATAGAAATCTGCGTGGAAATCATTCAGCAGGTGCGCGAAATCGAAGGCGTCGCGGGTATTCATGTCATGGCCTACCGGCAGGAAGAAGCGGCTGCGGAGATCATTCGGCGCGTCGGGCTGTTCCCGCGCATGTTGCCGGCGCAGTTGGAAACAGTTCAAGTTCAGCTGTGAGGCCGTTGCCTGCTTAAGAAAACCCGTGTTGCGACCAATGGCTACCTCGCTCACTCTACTTCAAACACCAATCGAATCCGCCGTGGAAAGCGGCAAAGCGGCGACGCTGGCGGTGGCGAACCAGCGCGCTTTCCGCTTCTACGACAACCGCCAGAAATATCTCCTGTTCGTCAACACGTGCTCCGAGAAGTGGGTGATCGCACAGCGAATCGCGATGGAATTTGCGAACCTCTATCCGCGCCCCCCGGCGGTGCGCATGTTCGATGCCGGGGTCGGCGATGGCACGGTGCTCGCGCGCGCGATGCGCGCGATGCACCGGCGCTTCCCGACACTCCCGTTTTACATCGTCGGCAAAGAGATCAGCCTCGAGGACGTGCGCCTCACGCTCGAGAAGATGCCCGACCGATTCTTCGAGCATCCGGCGACCGTGCTGGTGATGACGAACCTGTATTACTGCGAAGCGCCGTGGCTCGTGCCTGATTCGGTCGCGGCCGCAACCAGCCTGGTCTGGCAGGAACTCGCGCTCACCGGCACAACCGGCCACGAGTTCGAGGAGCAGATCACCGCGCTTGGCCCGTTCCTGTCGAAGAATTGGCGCGCCACCGCGCACCCCGCAACCGGCAACCCGATATACCAGCGGCCGGCGGTGCTGGTGATCTATCGGGATGATCATCGCTTCCTGCTCGATGGACTCATCCCGCGGCGCGGCGGGACACAGGCCGACTACGATCTCGTCATCGCGTCCCAGCCTTACCGCGCACGGGCGCCGCTCGAGTTCAAAGCCTCGCGCGTGATCGCGCCGCTCGCACGTAGTCTCGGCCCTGGCGGACGCCTGATCGGCATTCACTCGCACGGGCAGGACCCCGGCCTTGAGATTTTGCAGGGCATCTGGCCCGGAGAGAACCCGTTCCAGCACGACCGGCACCAGATGCTGAAAGCAGTGAAAGAGTCGCTAGGGAGCGCCGCTCACCACCTGAGATTCAACGCTCATTCAGATGAGCGTTCGCTGTTTCGTTACCACATGCACACGCTGCCTACGGAGATCGCCGAGACGATAGGCACTTCAACGCTGTTCGCCGCGTGGAACGCCGCGATCTACGTCGGCCAGGTGGACGACGCGCGCCTCGAACCCGTGCTCGACGATCGGCGCTACCTCGACGTGACGCGGGAAGTGTTACAAAGGCACGGAGGTCTCTGGTTCTGGGACGAGTCCTACGTGATCTCGCGCCGCCGGGATTGAGAGCCTGTCTGAAAAGATCGCTGTAAACCACCAAGGCACCAAGACACCAAGTTTTCAAGGCTTTTCTTTGCGCCTCGGTGTCTCGCCTAGCGCGCCCACGACATGAAGCATCGGACAGGATGTGGTGAGTTTTCAGACAGCCTTAAATACTGGCTTTATTCGTGTTCATTCGTGTAGATTCGTGGATCAATTCTTTTAGTTGCGGCAGGAGGCCGCGCTATGGGAGTATCCAACAACCACAAAGTCAAAGTTGCCATTCTCGGCTCGGGCAATATCGGCAGCGACCTGATGTTCAAAATCCTGCGCGAGCCGGGCCACATGGAACTCACGCTCCTGGCTGGAATCGAGCCGCAGTCCGAGGGATTGGCGCGGGCGCGGTCACTCGGCCTCAATACCAGTCACGATGGCATTCAGGCCATTCTTGACGATCCCGATATTCGCATCGTCTTCGACGCCACCAGCGCCTACGCTCACGTGCGCCATGCGAAGATGTTGAGAGAAGCGAACCGCCTTGCGATTGACTTAACGCCGGCCGCGCGCGGCCCGTACGTCATCCCGCCCGTCAACCTGGGCGCGCACGTCGGCGAGTCGAACGTCAACCTGATCACGTGCGGCGGCCAGGCGACGATCCCGCTCGTGTATGCCGTCAGCCGCGTCACGCCCGTCGCCTACGCCGAGATGGTCAGCACCATCGCCAGCCTGTCGGCCGGCCCCGGCACGCGGCAGAACATCGACGAATTTACTTTCACCACCGCGCGCGGCCTCGAAGTGATCGGCGGCGCGAAGCGCGGCAAAGCGATCATCATCCTCAACCCCGCCGACCCGCCGATTATGATGCGCAACACGATCTACGCGCTGTTGGAGCCCGACGAGGTGAATGAGGAAGCCATCGTCGACTCCGTTGAAGAAATGGTCACCGGCGTGCAGGCCTACGTCCCCGGCTACCGGCTCAAGAACGCGCCCGTCTTCGAGCAGCGCGACACGCCCGACGGCAAGAAGACAATGGTGGCGATGTTGTTGGAAGTGACCGGCGCGGGTGACTATCTGCCGCAGTACGCAGGCAACCTCGACATCATGACCGCTTCGGCGCGGCAGGTGGGAGAAGTAGTTGCCCAGCACTTGCTCAGTAATCAGTCACCAGTAATCAGTCGCCAGTGATCAGTCGCCAGTAACACTCACTGATAACTGCTCACTGATAACTGCTCACTGACCACTGTTCACTGGCTATTGACCATGAAACCACCTCGCCTCACCGATACCACCCTCCGCGACGGCTCGCATGCCATGCGGCATCAATTCACCCGCGAGCAGGTGCGGGCTGTCGTCGAAGCGCTCGATGCAGCCGGCGTGCCCGTGCTCGAAGTGACGCACGGCGATGGCCTGGCCGGTTCATCGATTCAATATGGCTTCTCGCGCACCGACGAGATGGACCTGATCGAAGAAGCGCGCAGCGCCGCCACTCGCGCCAAGATCGCCGCCCTGTTGTTGCCGGGCATCGGCACGCGCAAGGAACTGAAAGATGCTATCGAGCGCGGCATTCAGGTGGTGCGAATTGCCACGCAATGCACCGAGGCCGATATCTCGCAGCAACACTTCGGCATGGCGAAAGAGATGGGGCTGGAAGCGGTCGGCTTTTTGATGATGTCCCACATGCGGCCGCCCGAATTTCTGGCCGAGCAGGCGCGGCTCATGGAATCGTACGGGGCCGATTGCGTTTACGTGGTGGACTCGGCGGGCGCGCTCCTACCCGACGGCGCTGCCGCGCGCGTGCGGGCGCTCAAACAGGCGCTCACGATTCAGGTCGGCTTCCACGCGCACAACAACCTGGGACTCGCCATCGGCAATACGCTCGCCGCGCTCGAGGCGGGCGCCGATCAGGTAGACGGCACGCTGCGCGGCCTGGGCGCGGGCGCGGGCAATGCGGCCACCGAACTGATCGCGGCTGCGCTCGACAAGCTCGGCCTCAACCCCGGCCTCGACGTGTTTGGCTTGCTGGATGCCGCCGAGTTTGTCGTCGCGCCCTTCATGCCCTTCCAACCCATCCCCGATCGCGACTCGATCGCCATCGGCTATGCGGGCGTGTATTCGACCTTTCTCCTCCACGCCAAACGATTGGGCAAGCAGTACGGCATCGACCCACTGGAGATTCTGGTCGAACTGGGCCGGCGCAAAGCCGTAGCCGGTCAGGAAGACTGGATATTGGACGTGACGCTGGATTTGGCGAAACAGAAACAGATTTGATCCACGAATACACACGAATAAACACGAAGTAAAAATCTTCGTGACCCTTCGTGTGGCTTCGTGGATCGTTCCGAAAAGGTTGTATGCCTATGACTGTCAGCAACACTGAAGTTCAAACCGGCAACTTCCGCACGTACACCAACCGCAGCGGCGAGGGCCGCGCCGAGACTATTCTCTGGTTGCATGGTTCCGGGCCGGGCGTAACTGCCTGGTCGAACTGGCAGTTCGCGCTGCCCGCGCTTGAAGATCGGTTTCATTGCCTCGCGCCCGACCTGGCCGGCTTCGGCGCGACCGAACATCCACACAACCCGCCGACCGGTATGCGCAACTGGATGCGCCTGTGGGTGGATCAATCTCTGGCGCTGCTGGACGCGCTCAAGATCGAGAAGACTCACGTGGTCGGCAACTCGATGGGCGGTGCGATCGCGCTGCACCTGATGATGGAGACCCCCGAGCGCTTCGAGCGCGTTGTGCTGATGGGGTCGATCGGCACACCGCACACGATCACGCCCGAACTGGATCGCCTGTGGGGGTTCTACGATGAACCTTCTGTGCGCATGTTTCGCAACATCATCCGCTGGTTTGTGTACGACGATGCGTTTATCGCCGAACGGCTCGACGCGATCGTGCAGACACGTTTCGAGGCGGCGATGAATCCCGGCGTGCAGCGCTCCTTCAAGGCGATGTTCCCGGCCCCACGCCAGACCGTGATCGATGACCTGGTCGTGCCCGAACTCGCGCTGCGCCGCATGACTCACCCGGTCTTGCTGGTACATGGTCGCGACGACAAAATCGTGCCGATAGATACCAGCCTGCACTTGCTGCGGCACTTGCCTAATGTGCAGCTGCACGTCTTTGGGCAGTGCAGCCATTGGACGCAAATCGAATTCGCCAAGAGCTTCAATCAACTGCTGGCGCAATTCTTCGGAGGGCAGATATGACTGCTGTATCCGTCGAAGCCCTGGCCGAGCGGCTGGATACCGCCTGGCGCACGCACACACCGATTCCGCCCATCACCGAGAGCGACGGCATCACCAGCGTCGAGACGGCGTATGCCATCCAGACGCATTGGACGAACATGCGCCTGGCGCGCGGCGAGAAAATCGTCGGGCGCAAGATCGGGCTGACGAGCAAAGCCATCCAGCAGCAACTCGGCGTGGACGAGCCGGACTATGGCACGCTGTGGCGATCGAGTTATTATCCGGCCGCAAATGGCCGCGTGGAGATTCCGGCGAGCGACTTCCTGCAGCCGCGCATCGAGGGCGAAGTGGCGTTCTTGATCGGCAAGCCGCTGCGCGGGCCGAATGTCACCCCGCAGGATGTGCTGGCCGCGACAGAAGCCTGCGCGCTCGGCATCGAAATCGTCGCCAGCCGCATCGCCGATTGGCACATCAAACTGGCCGACACGATCGCCGACAATGCCTCTTACGGTGGCTTCACACTTGGGCCCTGGGATAAGCAACTGCGTGAAGCGGACCTGGCTGCCCTCGCCATGACCATCCATCACAACGGTGCGTTGGCTGCAGAGGGTGTGGGAGCGGCGGCGCTTGGTCACCCCGCGCTCTCGACTGCCTGGCTCGCCAACAAGCTGTCGGAGTTCGGGGTGTCATTGGAGCCGGGCGACATCGTGATCTCCGGCGGCATCACAAAGATGTTGCCGGTGAAGGCCGGCGATCAGTTTGTCTTCTCGCTCACCGGGCAGCCATCGGTGACAGTCACATTCACGTAGGAGTTAGACGAACGACGAAGGACAAATGACGCAATCTCGTCTTTGGTCCTTCGTCCTTCGTCATGGATCAATGTTATAGAAAGGCCGCCATGAACACGGACATCGCCCAACTGGTCAGCGTCGCGCTGCTTACGCCCAGGCCCGATGAATCGCTTGCCTTCTTCCACGATCTGATCGGCATGGAGATCAGCCACCGCGAGGGGCAGTCGGTATACCTGCGGGCCTACGAGGATTTTTATCAATACACGCTCAAGCTCACCGAGGCAGCGCAGCCCGGCCTCGAAGAAGTGACCTGGCGCGCCTCTTCGCCCGAGGCGTTAGAGCGACGGGTCGCAGCGATTGAGGCGGCCGGGTTGGGAACGGGCTGGACGGATCGCGATTACGCGCATGGCCGGGCCTACAGGTTCTGCACGCCCGACGGCCATCGCCAGAAGGTGCTGTGGGAACTCGATTATTTCAACGCCCCGCCCGACCTGAAAAGCAAGCTGCGCAACCGGCCCTCGAAGCGCCCGCTGCGCGGCGTGCCCGTGCGCCGCATCGATCATGTGAACTTGATGGTCAACGACGTGGTCAAGAATACCGACTTCATGCGCGACGTATTGGACTTCAAACTGCGCGAGCAAAAGATCGGCGACGGCGGCGCGGTCGTCGGTTCATGGATGAGCGTGAGCGCGCTGGTGCACGAGCTCGCCTTGATGCGCGACGCGACCGGCGCGCGCGGCCGATTTCATCACGTGGCCTACTGGTACGGCGCGCCGCAACACCTGCTCGACATCGCCGACATCTTCGCCGAGCGCGACGTGCGGATCGAAAGCGGCCCGGCCAAGCACGGCACGACACAGGCGTACTTCTTATACTGCTTCGAGCCGGGCGGCAATCGAGTGGAATTATTCGGCGACACCGGCTATTTGATCTTCGATCCGGATTGGCAGACGGTCGTTTGGAACGTCGCGAATGAAGTCGATTTGGAGAAGAGCAGCATCTGGTTCGGCGGCCAACTCGCCAAGTCGTTTTATCGCTACGGCACGCCGGTCGTGCCGGGACACAGCCTGGAAGAGATCGGCCGCTCATGACCTTCAACTATCCCCTGCTCCTGGTCGCCAGTGACGATCCGTATCCCACGTACAAGTGGATGCGTGACGAAGACCCCGCCCACTACTCGGCGACGGAAGACGTGTGGGTGCTGACGCGCTACGCGGATTGCTCGGCTGCCTTCAAGGATTGGAAAACGTGGTCGTCGGAGCGGCGCGGCAACCTGCTCAACGACATTCCGGAGCGCGTCGGCAAGACGCTCGGCACCAGCGACCCACCCAAGCACACCTTCGCGCGCTCGATTGTCAACAAGGCTTTCACGCCGGGCACGCTGACCAACTTGAAGCCCACCGTGCAGGCGCTCGCCCGGCAATTGTGCGCCCGCGCGCGAGAGATGGGCACGATCGAGTTTGTCGCCGACATCTCTGCGCCGTTCAACGCGGCCATCCTCGGCGCGATGTTCGGCGTGCCGGAGCAAGACTTCATCGACCTGCGCCGCTGGCTGGACGACTTCTTCAAGCGCGAGAAGGCCCCAGCGGGCGAAGAGCCTCGCCAGGTGGTGGCGATGCGCCAGTTGCGCCGCTACTTGGGCGCGCTCGCCGAACAGCGGCAGGCTCAACCGGGCGAGGACTTGATGTCGGCCATGCTTTTCGCGGAGGAGAATGGTCAGCGGCTGGCGCTCGAGCAGGTCGTCGTGACGACGATGACGTTTCTCACCGCCGGGTTCGAGTCCACCAACAACCTGTTCACGAACCTGGCCTACGCCCTATCGCTGCATCCCGACGTGCTGGCGGAGCTGCGCGCGCGCCTGGATATGATCCCGGCGTTTGTGGAAGAAGGCATGCGTTGGGACGCCCCGGCGCAGGGCTTCGTGCGCTCGCCGACCCGCGACGTCGCTCTCCACGGCAAGGTCATCTCGCCAGGCGCACAGGTGCTTTTGCACATCGGCTCGGCCAATCGCGACGAACGGGAATTTGCCGACGCGGATCGCTTCGACATTCACCGGCCCGATCAACGCCACCTGGGTATGGGTCAGGGCATTCACTTCTGTGTCGGCGCGCCGCTGGGCCGGGCGATGGCGCAGTTTTTGTTTGAGGCATTGCTGCCGGTCAGCACACGTTGGGAAGTTGATCGGAGTACAGCCGCCCGCGTGACGACGCCCAACTTCCGAGGCTTCACGCGCCTGCCGCTGGCGATCGCCTGAGGTCTCACCCGTCGGGAGAATGACCCGATGCCAGGACTCTCCATTTCCGCCTATCCAGTCCGACTATTTCGGACGATCATCTTGCCAGCCAGCCGCGTTTGCCCGATACTATACGCACTCCCGCCAATCCACCATTGGACACGCTTCGCACAAGTGTTGTGCCCACTAGACTGCATTCGGCAGCGGGGGCCGTGTGCCGTGTAGTTGGATAGCCGAGGACCGACTAAAACATCGGAGGAGGAGCCTATGAATCGGGCAATTAGGCGCTTGTTCAGTATTGCACCCGTGCGGCTAGCAATCGTATGCTCGATGTGCGCGGCTCTGGCGCTGGCCGCCTGCGCCGCGCCGGCCAGCCAGCTGCCGACCTCGATTAAGATCGGCGCGGTAGTGCCGCTGACCGGCCGCTATGCCGCGGGTGGTGAGCAGATCAAGAACGGCTACGAACTGGCTGTCGCGGCGATCAACGAGGCAGGCGGTGTCTCGGTGGGTGGGACGAAGATTCCGCTGGAGTTGATCCTCCTCGACGACGAGTCTGACGCGACCAAGACCGTGCAACGCCTGGAGACCTTGTACTCCAGCAATGACGTCGTCGCCTACCTGGGCGGTTTTGGCAGTGACCTGCACGCGGCGGCGGCGGCCATTGCCGAGAAGAACAAGGTTCCCTATATCGGTGTTGCCTTCGCCCTGTACAACGTTCACCAAAAGGGCTTCAAGTATCTCTTCTCGCCGTTCCCCAAGTCGCCCAGTCTGGCGGTGACGACGTTCGACCTGCTCGACACCCTCTCGCCCAAGCCGTCCAAAATCGCCATCTTTGCCGAGGCCACCGACTGGGGTGCTGAGCTGAGCGGCCTCTGGAAGGCGGAGGCAGCCAAGCGTGGCTACAGTGTGGTCGGGCTGGACGAACCGTATGCGCCCGGCTCACAAGATTTCTCTCCGCACATCCTCGCGGCCAAAGATGCCGGTGCGGAGGTGGTGTTGGCGCTGCCCAACCCGCCCGACGGTCTGGCGCTGGCGAAGCAAATCAAGGAGCTGGATTTCAACGCCAGCCTGTACGTGTTCATTCGCGCCGCCGACAGCCTCTCCTGGGGCGAGAATCTCGGTGCGGATGGCAATTACTTCCTGCTCATGCCCGGCTGGAACCCGGCGGTGAAGTTTGAGGGTGTGGCGGACATGTTGCAGCGCCACCAGGCAACGTACGGCAAATCGGCCCAGGCGACGACCGGCCCGGCTTACGCGGCCGTGCAAATCCTGGCCGACGCGATCGGCCGCACAGGAAGCCTCGATCGGGACAAGATTCGGGATGCCATCGCCGCCACAGATATGACGACCGTGGTCGGTTCGGTGAAGTTCAATGCCGATGGCACGGGTCAGGTGACGACGGTGATCAACCAGTGGCAGGACGGCAAGCAGGTGCTCATCTGGCCGCCCGACCAGGCCGTCGGACCGGTAGAGTACCCGGCGGCCGCCTGGGCCGATCGCTGATTCACTCTTTTTCATCACCGATAGAGCTCGCTTGTTCCGACCCGTCAGGACAGTGTTTCCGCCCTGATGGGTCGGATTCTGAGGAGCAAGGAATTGGATGCACTCCTGCAACTAGACCGGGTCTCCAAGGCCTTCAACGGGCTGCAGGCGGTGCTCTCCGTTACGGCAACCGTCGCCGAGGGTGAGATCCTGGGACTGATCGGCCCGAATGGAGCCGGAAAGACGACCCTGTTCAATCTGATCACCGGGTTTTACCGGCCAGACACCGGGCGAATCGTCTTCAAGGGTCGCGATATTACGCGCCTGAGCGCCGACCGGCGCTGCCAATACGGCATCGCTCGCACTTTCCAGCTGGTGCGCCCGTTTCCAGACCTGACCGTTCTACACAATGTCGCGGTCGGTCGCATTTACGGACATCAGCCGGCCCGGACGTTGAGCCGGGCGGAAGCGGAAGCGCGCCAGACGCTCGAGTTCGTCGGGCTTGCCCACCGCGCCGCCGAACACGCCAAACGACTGACTCTGGTCGATCGCAAGCGGCTGGAGCTGGCTCGCGCCCTGGCGACACGCCCCACCCTCCTGCTGCTCGACGAACTGATGTCGGGACTGAACCCATCCGAGGTGCTGTCGGCGATGGAGTTGATCCGGCGCATCCGGGATTCCGGCGTGACCGTGATCATGGTCGAGCACCTGGTCAAAGCCGTCTTCGGCATCTCCGATCGAGTGCTGGTGCTCAACGTGGGCGAAACGATCGCCGAAGGGCTGCCCGACGTGGTCGCCAGCGATCCACAGGTCATCGATGCCTACCTGGGGAAAGCCGACTATGCTTGAAGTGCGCGAACTGGCGGCGGCTTACGGCGATCTCCGGGTGCTGTGGGATATTTCGCTCGAGGTGCACACCGGCGAGATCGTCGTCCTGATCGGGCCGAACGGGTCGGGCAAGACGACGTTCCTGCGGACGGTGGCCGGGCTGCACCGGCCGCTATCGGGCGACATCAGGCTTGAGCAGACGCCCATTCACACTTTGCCGGCGCATCAGATCGTCGAACGCGGGATCATCCTCGTGCCTGAAGGGCGACGGCTGTTTGGTGGGATGAGCGTGCTGGAGAACCTGGAACTCGGCGCATTCACGGCCCGGGCCCGGGTGAAACGCCACGAGATGCTGAAACGGGTGCTCGATCTCTTTCCGATCCTGTCCGAGCGCCTCCACCAGCGCGCCGCGACGCTGAGCGGTGGCCAACAGCAGATGGTGGCGATCGGCCGGGCGCTGATGGGCCTGCCGCGCCTGCTGATGCTGGACGAGCCGTCGCTGGGCCTGGCCCCACTGGTCGTGCAGAATATCTTTGAGGTTGTGCGCGACATCGGCCGCGAAGGCGTCACCGTGCTGCTCGTCGAGCAAAACGCACGGGTCGCGCTTCAGCTGGCCGATCGGGCTTACATCGTCGAGCAGGGCCGGATCGTCGACCAGGGCACAGGTGCACATCTCCTGGCCGACCAGCATGTACGCCGGGCCTACCTAGGCTACGCACCACGGGCCGGCACGACGACGGATCGATCCGCGAGTCTACGCGAATGAACGCGAAAACACTATGGAACGCCGACTGAAGTCGGCGATCCGTGATCTAGTACTGTAATCGCATGAGCATCGAGACTGTTGCACAAAACTTAGTGTTCGGGTTGTTCGTGGGGAGCATGTACGGCGTCGCGGCGGTGGGCCTGTCGCTCGTCTTCGGCGTGCTGAAAGTCCTGAATGTGGCTCACGGCGAGCTGCTGATGATCGGCGGCTACGTGACCTTCTGGTTGTTCGCAGTGCTCCGCATCGACCCGTTTCTCTCGATGCTGGTCACTGTGCCGGCGCTGTTTCTCCTCGGCGTGGTGCTGGACCGCATCATCTTCCGCCACGTGACCCGGCTGACCGGCGAGGCCAAGATCAAGAATTCACTGCTGGTCAGCTTCGGGCTATCGTTGATTCTGCAGAATGTCGTGATCCAGTTGTTCAGGGCCGACGAGCGCAGCGTCCAGACGAGTTACTCCGGGACGGGATTGACTGCGTTCGGAATCGTGCTGCCCTACACGCGCCTGTTGATCCTGGTGATTGCGCTGGTGGCTATTCTATCATTGCACACATTTCTCCAGCGCACGTACACGGGCAAAGCGATTCGGGCCACCGCCGAAGATTGGGAGGCCGCCGCGCTCGCCGGGATCAGCATCCAGAGCGTTTACCTGTTGACTTTCGG
Organism: Anaerolineae bacterium; assembly: GCA_036514635.1. GTDB lineage: Bacteria > Chloroflexota > Anaerolineae > Fen-1058 > Fen-1058 > DASSFZ01. Next base: position 31,412 of record DATBWU010000258.1, read on the forward strand.
ATTGGGTGCGGCGCTGGCCGGCATCGCCGGGACATTGGTCAGCGTGAGTTACAGCATCACGCCAAGCATCGGCCTGGCCTGGACGTTGAGGGCGTTGGTCGTCATCGTGCTGGCAGGCACGGGTAGAATCCTGGGAGCATTCCCGGTGGGGTTGTTCCTGGGTGTCGCCGAAGCGCTGAGCGCTACCTTCATCGGGCCGGCTTACCGCGAACTGGTGGGACTGGTGATCTTTCTGTTCGTCCTGCTGCTCCGCCCCCAGGGACTGTTTGGGAGGACATAGCGCTGATGAGCCAAGCGTTCGAGCAAGTTGCGCCACCGGTGACGGCGACGCGCAGCGGTGGCTGGCTGCGGCCCGCACTTGTCGTCGTACTGGCCGCACTGCTGGTGCTTGTGCCGCAGCTGGTGAAACAGGGCGATGTGCTCAATCTCTGTTTCCTTGTCCTGCTGTACATTAGCCTGGGCCAGAGCTGGAATATCCTGGCCGGCTTCGCCGGCCAGACCAGCCTAGGGCACGCGGCCTTCTTCGGCATTGGCGCGTTGACGACGCGCACGCTCTGGACGAACGGCGGGCCTTTCATCCCGGCGCTGTTCCTGGGCGCACTGGCGGCGACTGTCTTCGCCCTGATCATCGGCGCGCCGACCTTCCGGCTTCGAGGCGCTTACTTCGCGATCGGCACGCTGGGCATGGCCGAGGCGCTGCGGATCACCATCAGCCAGACTTCGCCGCTGGTCAGCACGTTGCCGATTGACCAGATTGCCGGCTACGATCTTGCGGCACGCTACTACCTGGCGCTCGCGTTGGCTCTGGCGACGGTAGGGGTCGCCGCTCTCCTGCTGCGCTCGCGGTTGAGCCTGGGGATGCTGGCGGTGCGCGAGGACGAAGAGGCCGCGCAGGCAACCGGCGTGAATCCGCTCAAGCACAAACTGATCGCGTTCACCATCAGCAGCTTCTTCGCCGGTCTCGCCGGCGGCGTCTTTGCGTTCTATCACGTCAGCTACTACCCGGAGGCGGCCTTCAGCCCGCACTGGACGTTTGATGCGGTGTTGATCAGCTTCGTCGGCGGGCTGGGGACAATCGGCGGCCCGGTGATCGGCGCGATCTTCTACGTTCTGGTTCGAGATCGGCTCGCGGTGACGCTGGTGGATATCCACCAGATCATCTTCGGCATCCTGTTCATTATCGTGGTGCTGGTGTTTCCGGGCGGGCTGGTGGAAGCCTGGGAGCGGCTGCGCAAGGCGGGCCGGTTCTCTCGGCGCGGGCGGTGAGTCGGCGGTGAAGTGTGGGGGTCATTCTGAGCCGCGCAGCGGCGAAGAATCTCTGCGAAAATGGCTCGCAATGCCGGGTGAGGAGATGCTTCGCTCCACCTGCCCTCGGCGCGGAGCGCCGGGGGTTCGGTCGCTCAGCATGACCGCGCTGGGCGGACTTTGCACAAGCCCTGATCACCAGTGGGCAAGCCTTGACGTGGGGGCCATCGAATGCGATTGGTGACATACGATTCTGACGGGAACTGGCGCGCGGGACTGATGATTGAGGATTGGGTGGTGGATGCTACCGCAGCAGCCGAAGCCGCAGGCCTGGCCGGCGACGGCGAGATCGATTGGACATCGAATCGGCACATCATCCAGGTCGCTCCCGATCGGCAGACCCAATTGGAAAGCGCCGCGCGCACGCTGGCGGCTGCGACTGCACCTCATCGTGCCATCAATGATGCGCGCCTCGGCCCGCCCATCGTCGATCCGGAAAAGATTATCTGTCTGGGGCTGAACTACCGCGATCACGCTCAAGAAGCGAACCTGCCGATCCCGCCGGTTCCCAATCTCTTCGCCAAGTTTCGCAACACGCTCATCGGCCCGGCCAGCCCGATTCTCTTGCCCGGCGTGAGCGAGGAGATCGATTACGAAGCGGAGTTGGCAGTGGTCATTGGGCGACGCTGCAAGAATGTGCCCGCAGCCGAGGCGCTGGACTTTGTGGCCGGGTACATGGCGTTCAACGATGTCAGCGCCCGCGACGTGCAGATGCGCACCAGCCAGTGGCTGGCCGGGAAGGCGCTCGATACTTTCGGCCCGTGCGGCCCGGCGCTGGTGATGGACGAAATCCGCAATCCCCAGGCGCTGAGTGTGTCAACGCGCGTCAATGGTGAGACGCTGCAGCGAGGCAACACGCGCGATATGATCTTCTCCGTGGCCGAGAGTATCGCGTTCATCAGCCGGTTGATGACGTTGCAGCCGGGTGACATCATCGCCACCGGCACACCGGCGGGCGTGGGCTTCAAGCGGGAACCGCCGGTCTTCCTCCGACACGGCGACGTGGTGGAAGTCGAGGTCGAAGGCATCGGGACTCTGCGCAACCCGGTTGTCGGTAACCACTAAGGCACAAAGACACTAAGAGCTTATTCGAAAACCTCGGAACGCGGACTTCAGTCCACGCAGGCTAAAGCCTGCGATCCAGTTTTCGGATAGGTACTAAGCACGAAAGGAGGGCCAACAGGATTCGATAGACAGGTATTAAGCCGATGTGGGCTGCCGCTTCGCCCACGCATTCTATACTATTAAAAAACTATCACGACCGCGAGGATTTTGGACACGGATGAACACGGATCAGAATCAGTCACTCACCTTACGCAGTCGGGCAGGATTTTACCGCAGAGGGCGCGGAGAACGCAGAGATTTGCCAGGAAATCCACTCTGCGCACTCTGCGTTCTCGGCGGTAAAATGGTCTTTTGCGTAAGGTGAGTCAGTCATCTGTGTTCATCCGTGTCCCATACTTTGGCTGCGGCGAGAGCCGCGCTATGAGGAGGACAGACGATGACCAAAGAATACAAGATGCACATCGGTGGGAAATGGGTTGACGCCCTCAACGGAGAAACCTTCGAGGATTACAACCCGTACACCGGCGAGGTCTTCGCGCACGTGCCGCGTGGCAAGCGCGCAGACGCGACTCGCGCGATTGAAGCCGCCGCCGCCGCCTTTCCAGCGTGGGCCGCTGCACCTCCCAGCGTGCGGCGCAAGGCCTTCCTGAAGGCAGCCGATATCTTTGAAAGCCGGCAGGCGGAGCTGGTTCGAGCTTTGAATGAGGAGATTGGCGCGACGATCGGCATTGCGATGTTCCAGATGTTTTTCGTCCCCGGCCTCCTGCGGGAAGCGGCGGCGCAGGCTTACAGCGTCACCGGCGAGGTGATTCCGGCGGATTATCCCGGCGCGTTTTTCATGGCCCTGCGACAACCGGCGGGCGTTGTGGCCGGGTTCGGCCCGTTTAACGTGCCCTTCATTCTGTGTATGCGAGCCATTGCGCTGCCCATCGCCTATGGCAACACGGCGGTGCTCAAACCCTCGGAAGAAGCGCCTGTCACCGGCGGGATCATGATCGCCGAGATTTTCGAGGAAGCCGGTTTCCCGCCGGGGGTGTTGAATGTCATCACCCACACCAAGGAGGATGCTCCCGAGGTCGGCGATGAACTGATCGTGCACCCGGCGGTGCGGCGCATCAGCTTCACCGGCTCGACCGACATCGGGCGCATCGTGGCCGAGAAAGCGGGACGCCATCTCAAGCGGGCCGTTCTGGAATTGGGAGGCAAGGACCCGCTCATCATTCTCCGAGACGCCGACCTCGACTATGCCGCCGATGCAGCGGCCTGGGGGGCGTTCCTGCATCAGGGCGAGATCTGCATGTCCACCGAGCGCATCATCGTCGAGCGACCGATCGCGGAGGCGTTCACTGAAAAACTGGCGCAGCGCGCCAGGGCCTTGAAAGTAGGCGACCCGCGCGATCCCACCACGGCGATTGGCCCGCTCATCAACACCGCCGCGTTGGACAAGGTGCACGGGCACGTTCAGGAAGCGATCAGTGGAGGCGCGGAACTGGTGGCAGGCGGCAAACACGATCGGCTCGTGTACTACCCCACGGTGCTGACGGACGTCAAGTCTAACATGCGCGTCTTCACCGACCAGACGTTTGGGCCGGTTGCGCCGATCATCGTCGTCGACGATGCCGAAGAAGCCTTGCAGGTGGCGAACAATTCCAAGTACGGTCTTTCGTCGGGCATCATCACGCACGACTTCAATAAGGCGCTGGAAATGGCGCAACGTCTCGACACGGGCATGGTGCACATCAACGATCAGACCGTGAACGACGAACCGCAGGTTCCCTTTGGCGGCGTCAAAGGCAGCGGCTGGGGTCGCATGGGCGGGAAGGCGGCCCTGGATGAATTCACTGAGTTGCGGTGGATTAGCATCCAGCGCAATCAAAGAACATTCCCGTAGATCAGATCAGGCATTCTCACTTGTAACTGTCATTCTGAGCGCAGCGAAGAATCTCTGCTCCGGCCAGCCTCAATGCCGGCCGTAGTCGAGATTCTTCGGCGCGAACAGATGCGCCTCAGAATGACAATTCGATTCAGACCTGTCAGGTCGCGCAGACCTGACAGGCCTCCCAGGAGAGGGGACATGGCAACCTATCGCAGCGATGTAGTTGGAAGCCTTCTGCGTCCGGCCTATCTGAAAGAGGCCCGGCAACGCCGCGCTGCAGGCACGATCAGCGACGCAGAGTTCAAGCAGATCGAAGACCGCGCCGTGAACGAGGCGATCGCTTTGCAGACCCAGGCCGGGGTGGACGTGATCACCGATGGCGAGATGCGGCGCTATGCCTTCTTCGGACACCTGATCGATGCGACGGAAGGGTACGATAAGTTCGGGGGCTGGGCGATTCCCTTCCGTGACGAGCAGGGCAACGAATTGGTGTTCAAGCGCCCGGTGGTCGTCTCGAAATTAAAGCGCATCCGTCCCATGTGCACGGAAGAGTTCACCTATCTGCGCGCCCGGGCCGATCGCCCCGTCAAAACGACGCTGATCAGTGCGCAGCAGGCGGCGGCGTATTACGATCCGGAGAAATCGAAGGGCGCTTACGCCACGATAGATGCCTATCTCGCGGACGTGGTGGACATCCTGCGAACCGAGGTGGACGAGCTGGTGCGCTTGGGGTGCACCTACATCCAGATCGATGCACCCCAGTACGCCGCCCTCATCGATCCCGACATCCGGGAAGGCTACCGGAAGCGTGGCAACGATCCGGAGCGCCTGCTCGACCGCTGCATCGAACTCGACAATGCCGTGATCGGCGACCACCCCGGCGTGACGTTTGGTATCCACCTGTGCCGGGGCAACAACCAGAGCAAATTCTACGCCAGCGGCGGCTACGATCCGATCGTCGATGTATTCCGGCGCACCCGGTTCCAGCGCTTCCTGCTCGAATACGACGACGAGCGCTCTGGCGGCTTTGAACCGTTGAAGAATGTCCCAGAGGATCGCACCGTGGTGCTGGGGCTGGTGACGACGAAGAAGCCTGCGCTGGAGAGCAAGGACGAGCTCAAATGGCGCATCCAGGAAGCCACGAAGTTCGTGCCATTGGAGCGGTTAGCGTTGAGTCCCCAGTGTGGATTTGCCTCGACGGAAGAGGGGAACCTGATCAGTCCTGCGGATCAGGCAGCGAAGCTGCGGCTCGTCGCCGAAACCGCGCGGGAAATGTGGACCGCGACCTGAGGCTTTGACTATTTCATGGTGTCCGGTCTCACCGCACAGGCGCAGAGGCCGCAGACCACCGACCGCCGTCTGCGGCCGGCGGCCTGCGGTCTCGCATTACTGCCCGGGCTAAGCGCCCAACGCCTCTATCGCCCGCTGAATGTTCGGATACGAACCGCAGCGGCACAGGTTGCCCGCTAAATACTCGCGTATCGCTGCGGCGTCTGGTGAAGGATTCTCGCGCAGCAGCGCAACAGTCGATAGCACAAATCCCGGCGTGCAATAGGCGCACTGGAA
>DATBWU010000259.1:0-3941 GCA_036514635.1 Anaerolineae bacterium
CCGCGCGGCGATGAATTCGCTGCGCTACGCCGCTGCGCCCGATGAATCGGGCTAGTCGGATTCATCCGACGCTGGGGTGTAGCCCGCCGAGTTCATCGGCGGGCGCTGGCAACGGCCCAAGTTTCTGGGTAGCCGCGCAGCGGCGAAGGGTCTCAGCGCCGTCGGGCGAGATGCTTCGCTGCGCTCAGCATGACAATGGCCGGCGTTTATGTTTGCCCCTGGACTGAAATGCACGCCAATCGTACCCTGCGTTTGTCACGCCATTGCGATGTGTGGTACAATCGTCTGCGTAATTCCTATGCTCGAACATTCGGCCAGATGAGTTGAGCCGGGGGATAACCATGGGACACACCGACCGCGATGATCCCTACGATCGACTGAAAGCGCGAATCGATCAGATGTACCAGGATATGATTTCGCCGGGACGCTGGGTCGTCGTTCAGTACGCGCACGCCTGGCGGCCTCCGACCGATGTGTTTGAGAACGACGAAGCGATGGTCGTCCGCATCGAAGTGGCCGGGATGCGCGAGACGGATTTCACGGTCACCCTATCCGACCAATTACTGATCGTGACCGGCTTCCGGCAGGACCCGTCGCCTAAGGTGGCGTATCACCAAATGGAAGTGCGCTACGGCGAGTTTCGAGTCGAAGTGTACCTGCACTGGGCAATAGGCGAATCGAGCGTGCAGGCCATATACGACAATGGCTTCCTGCAAGTTTACCTGCCCAAAGCGCGCAAGCAGCACATTCACATCATCGAAAGCGGCGACTAAAATCCGGCACTCCAACTTCCACGTGGCGCAGTTCCCCACTAACGGACCCTGAGCACGCAATGACTGAATCGGAGTATCTCACTAGCAGCAGCCAGCTTTTCCGAGCAGAAACCGTCGGGCCAATGCTGGCTCACCAGGAAGAAACCAACGCCAACATCGACTCTAACAGCCCTGCTATCGAAATCCCGCCGGAATTGCCCATCTTGCCGCTGCGCGGCGTAGTCGTCTTTCCGGTCACGGCCGTGCCGCTTACCATTGGTCAACCCCGATCCATCCGGCTGATCGATGAGGCCGTTCTCGAAAAGAAACTGGTCGGTCTGGTTGCCACCCGGGACCCCAGCCTGGAGGAACCCGGGCCGGACGATTGTTACCGCATCGGCACAGTGGCGACCGTGCAGCGGCTGGCGCGGATGCCCGACGGCACGATCCGCCTGCTCGTCCTGGGCATCGACCGCATTCGCATCCTGGAGTTCACCACCAGCCAGCCCTATCTGAAGGCGCGGGTCGAGCGCGCCGCCGAGGCCGCTTCAGAAGGGGTGCAGCTCGAGGCGCTGCGCCGCAAGGTCATCGAGCTTTTCGCGCGGCTCGTCGAGCTGATCCCCGGCATTCCCACTGAGATCGGCCAGATGGCGGGAACGATCGAAGACCCGCGCCAGCTGGCCTACGCCATCGCCACCTACATCCGCATCGATCTGCAGGACGCACAGGCGATCCTCGAGCTCGACGACGTGGTCGAGAAACTGCGCAAGATCGTCTCGCTGTTGACCAAAGAGCTGGAAGTGCTCGAATTGGGCTACAAGATTCAGTCCGAGGCCCAATCGGAAATGGGCAAAGTCCAGCGCGAGTACTTCCTGCGCGAGCAACTGAAGGCGATCCAGCGTGAGTTGGGCGAGCTTGACGAGCAGCAGCTGGAGGTGGAGGAGTTTCGCAAGAAGATCGAAGAAGCGGGTATGCCGGAAGAGGCACACAAGGAAGCCAAGCGCGAACTCGATCGGCTGGCGAAGCTCCCCACGGCGGCCGCCGAGTACGGCGTCATCCGCACGTATCTCGATTGGCTGGTCAACCTGCCGTGGAATAAGACCACGCCGGACAATCTCGATGTGGCCCATGCGCGCGCCGTGCTCGACGAAGACCACTATGGCCTGCAGGATATCAAAGAGCGCATCCTGGAGTTCTTGGCCGTGCGCAAGCTACGGCTGGAGCGCGCCGCCGAGCGAGAGCAAACGGCCGACGCGCACGTGGACTACGTCCGGCGCGAGCGCGAAGGCGTGATCTTGTGCTTTGTCGGGCCGCCGGGCGTGGGCAAGACCTCACTCGGCCAGTCGATCGCGCGGGCGATGGGCCGCAAGTTCATCCGCCAATCGCTGGGCGGTATCCGCGACGAGGCCGAGATTCGCGGCTTCCGCCGCACCTACATCGGCTCGATGCCGGGCCGCATCGCCCAGGCGCTGCGCCGCGCCGAGACCCGCAACCCGATCTTCATGCTCGACGAGATCGACAAACTGGGCACGGACTTTCGCGGCGATCCGGCGTCGGCACTGCTGGAAGTGCTCGACCCCGAGCAGAACCGCGAGTTCCGCGATCATTACCTGGATGTCCCGTTCGATCTGTCGCAGGTGATGTTCATCTGCACGGCGAACCAGTTGGAGCCGATCCCCGGCCCGCTGCGCGATCGCATGGAGATCATCCAGTTGTCGAGTTACATCGAGGTGGAGAAGATTCGCATCGCGCAGGGGTATCTGGTGACGCGCCAGCTCAAAGAGAACGGCCTGCGGCCCGGTGAGGTGTCGTTCACGGACGCCGCCATCGGGCGCATCATCCACGAGTACACGCGCGAGGCCGGCGTGCGCAACCTGGAGCGCGAGATCGGCCGCGCCTACCGCAAGGTGGTGACGCGCATCGCCGAGGGGAAGGCGGTCGGCGCACAGATCGACGCCGACGACGTGCCGGAACTGCTCGGCAAAAAGAAGTTCTTCGGCGAGATCGTCGAGCGCACCCGGATGCCCGGCGTGGCGACCGGCCTGGTCTGGACGCCCGTCGGCGGCGACATTGTCTTCGTCGAAGCGACGTATTATCCCGGCGGCAAGGGATTCACACTGACCGGCCAGCTGGGGGATGTGATGCGCGAGAGCGCGCAGGCCGCGCTGTCCTACGTGCGCTCGAACGCGGGCAAGCTCGGCGTGGCGGACAAGTTCTTCGCCCAAGAAGACATCCACCTGCACGTACCGGCGGGTGCGCAGCCGAAGGATGGCCCATCGGCGGGCGTGACGATGGCGACGGCGATCGCATCGTTGGTCACCGGGCGGCCCGTGCGCGACGACATGGCGATGACGGGCGAGATCACGCTGCGCGGGCAGGTGCTGCCGGTGGGCGGCGTCAAAGAGAAGGTGCTGGCCGCGCACCGCGCCGGGTTGAAGACCATCATCCTGCCCAAGCGCAACGAGAACGACCTCGACGAGATTCCCGAAGAGGCGCGCAAAGACCTGAAGTTCATCCTGGCCGATCGCGTTGACCAGGTCTTTGAGGCGGCACTCCGCGAGCCGGATGCAGCCGATGGTCGAGGCCGCGCGCGACGCCAGCGAGACGGCAGTGCAGCGCGTCGCAGAATAAAACAAAGGCGGCTCTCCTGACTCTGGCGGGACGCTTCGCAGGAACCGCAACCCTCTGAAGAGGGCAGGCGAATGCAACCCCGCAAAAAGAAGCGGGGCAGGCGGACGCCAAGATGTTCTAAGGCTTTGCGCTCTTTGCGCCCTTTGCGGTGAGGCTTTTCCCGGCCAACCCGGTAGAGCCATAAAGGCATGTATGAGCAAGATTCTGATCGTCGATGACGACAAAGCGACCGCCACTTTACTGCGAACGCTGTTCGAGATCGAAGGCATGGAGTGCGCGATTTGCTCGCGCGCCGACGAGGTCATCAACGATGCGCGCCGCCAGAAACCCGACCTGTTGCTGATGGATGCGCATCTGGCCGAGGTCGATAGCCTCGACATCTTACGTGACCTCAAAGCCGACTCCAAGCTGGCCGCCATCCCGGTCGTTATCGTGTCGGGCATGGACCGCAGTGGAGAGTTTATCGGCGTGGGGGCAGCCGACTTTGTCCTCAAACCCTTCAAGCCTGCCGAGTTGATGGCCGTTTTGAAACGCCACCTGCGGTAGAACCAACCACGG
>DATBWU010000260.1:0-17494 GCA_036514635.1 Anaerolineae bacterium
GCGGCCAGCCAGCAACAGCGCGTCGACCTCCTGAATGGCCTCCAGGATGGACAGGCCGGCTGCCGCCGCCCATTCCCGCCAGAGATTGTCGCGGACCTTTTCTAGCACGGCTGCATCTCCCTCGCTGATGCGCCGATACCAACCCAGCGCGGTCAGATCGCGCACGACCTCACACACCGCTCGAAACGAGCCTCGGGTGAGTCGTGCGCTGATTTCGAGCCGCCGCTTCTTGTAATCGCGCTCCAGTGTGGCCGGACGGCTTTTCAGCAAGGTGCGATATTGATCAAGTTCCTGTTGAGTGGTCACCGACCGTAGGGTGTCTGGCTCATCGGATTGCACCGGCGTCCAGACGGTGTTCTTGCCGACAGCCAGCACGTAGTACCAGCGCAGCTCGGCTTCGGCGAGTTGTCGTTCTTCGAGCCGGAGGATGCTGCCCACCCCATAAGTCGGGTGCACCACGTCATCACCCGATCGGAATCCCATGGGACGTTCCCTTCATGGATTGACAGATAGAACTTACGCGCCTGGGGTTCTCGCCGCCGAGACGCGGAGGGCGCAGAGAGGGAACACGTCGTTTCTCAGCGTCCTCGGCGGCTCTGCAGTTCAACTGCGCAGCTCCTAACAGCTTGGAGACTGCTTAACGTCGGTGCCGGTCCAAGCCGCCACCCGAACGTCGCGCATCGCCACGCTCTTCGCGCGGCTTGGCCAGGTTCACCGTGAGCGGGCGTTCGCCCATCATGTGCGCATTGAACATGCTGATCGCTTTTTGAGCCTCGTCTTGGGTGGTCATCTCGACAAAGGCAAAGCCCCTCGAAGTGTCGGTACCGCGATCTTTGATCACCGCCACGGACGCGACCGTGCCGGCCTGCGCGAACAACGTGCGCAGATCGTCGTCGGTCGTCGAGTACGACAGGTTGCCAACATACAGCTTCGCTTCCATTTTCGGTCTCCTTGGTTGACCGGCTGTTCGCCGGAAAGAAAATGCCGCCAGCCCGTAAGAGGGTCTGGCGGCAAACAACACACTCAAATCCAGTTGTACGTACCGAGATTATACCACAGATCGTGGTTTTGTGCCTGCAAGCGCGTTGGCCTCGCTGAAAATGTTGAATGCGCTTGAGCCACGGCAGCAGGCTACTGTCTTGGGGCTGTTCCTGAACCAGTTCAAAAGCCCGCGCGTTCTCATCCTCATCTTCCTTCGCCGCAGTCGTCTCCGCCATCGTGCGGGAGTGGGCCGATGCCTCCCTCCGAACAAGTGGTACCGGGCGATGTGGTGCTGCCGTACCTGCCGTTCAATTCGGTGTTTGGCTTCATCCCTCTGCCGGCGCCGCTGATGCTGACAATGATCGGGCTAACGGCGCTCTACGTCCTGGTCACCGAGTTAGCCAAGAGATATTTCTACTCTCGGGCGGAGAATGCGAATGCTTAGCTGTGTTGTTCGAGCCACTCAAGAATGGCGCGAACACTGCCGGTGGCCAGGGCAATGCTCGAATCGGCTGCGCCATAATACAGGTGGAGCGTGTCCCCATCGGGCGCAAGGGTGTAGCCACACGGAAAGACGACGTTGTCCACATCCCCGCGCCGCTCGTAGGGTTCTTCCGGGCCAAAGACCCACTCGTCGCCGCGTTTCAGGCAACGCTCCGGGGTGTGCAAATCGAACAGGGCTAGCCCGAGTCGGTACAGGCAGCCGGCCGCGGTCTGCCGCACGCCGTGGTAAACCACCAGCCAACCGTCTGGAGTTTCGATGGGCGGGGGCGAGAGGCCGATTTTATTCGCATCCCACCACGCACCCCGCCGGGCCTCTAGCATCAGCTTGTGGCTGCCCCAGTGCCGCAGGTCGGGCGAGTAGGATATCCAGATGTGCGCGCCGGGATAACTGACCGGGCGATGGATCATCGCCCAATGGCCGCCAATCCGGTGCGGAAACAGGGCCGCATCCTTATCTTCCGGCGGCATGATCACCCCGTAGCGTTTGAAGTGGCTGAAGTCTTCCGTGAGCGCCAAGGCGACGCCTGGGCCACCGCGCGTGTAGACCGTGTAGACGATGGCATACTGGCTTAATTCAGCGAGATAGGTGATGCGCGGGTCTTCAATTCCCCACACTTCTTCCGGGAAGTGCTTGGGGTCGGCCAACAGGGTAGGCTGGGGATCAATCTGCCAGTCATCCACACCATTAGCAGAGCGGGCCACACACAAGTGCGAATGCCCGCGCCGGTCCTCTACGCGGCACAACAGCAAGGTGGCTCCATCGGGTAGCAACGTGGCGCCGGGGTTAAACACGCTATTGACCGGATAGGGCCAGGCGTCGGCGGTCAAAATGGGATTGAGTTTATGACGGCAAAAAAGTTCGGACGACGGATGGCTCATTGAGATCGTGTCTCCCAATCTTGATAAGAATCGATGTCCTTCTCCGATAAAGCGGCTTCGCCGGTTTGAAGGATTTCGGTTGCAAAGCCCAGCGACTCTAATACCCGGGCGTAGGGCTCGGCTACCTCCTTGTCCTCGTGGATAATCAGAGCGGAAGGGTTGTTCAAGATGCAGTCTCTCTATTCCAGCAGGACCTTACAATCGTGCGTGTGTGGCAAGTTCAACGAGCTGCTTCCATCTTTCGACACCGTGCATGTCGGCTTCGGGCGGGCTAGGTGAGACGAAATCGGGCGCCAGTAATTCGTGTGCGGTATGGAGGTCATCGAGTAGCTCGGTGAGCTGACGACAGACAAGCGTCTTATTTTCCTCAAGGGTCATCACATCCCCTCGCTCAGGAAAAGCCAATGGATAAATCTTTCGCGCTCATGTGGTGAGCTGCGTGAACGAGACATGCGATCGCAAGCACTGTACCCAATGCGCCACGAACCTCAACAGGCGGCACAGTTCGAGCGGTTAGCGACTCATTGAGATCGTGCCTCCACAACTTGAAGAGTATTCTCGGCCAGGCGCAGCTCCAGTAACGCCTGGAGAAAGGCGAGGGTTGACTCCGCGCCCTGATTCTCGTTCACACGGTCGGGATGCAGACCGTCTCGACAACCACCGGTCGTCGGGTCGTAGACGGGCAGGTTGAGGTCGTTGCGTCCGAGGAACCACTCGAAGGCGCGTCGGGCTTCCTTGCGCCAGCGCTTGTCGCCCGTGATGCGGTAGGCTTCGAGGCAAGCGGAGACCATGGCTTGCGCCTCCACCGGCTGTTGATCGAACCGGGCGCGCTCACCACCCCGCTGATAGAAGCCGTTGGCTCCGATGGGGACAAAATGATCCCCCTGCGCGTGAGCGCGCTGCAAGCCGGCCAGCCAACTGAGCGACTCCAGCCCGGCCTCGGTCATGGCGTGATTCGGTATCCATTGGCCGCACATGAGCAAAGCATGCGGCAGGGCAGCGTTGCAATAGGTCAGCGTTTCTTCGTACCAGCGCCATGCGTCCGAGCGGTGGCTTCGGTACAACGCCAGCAGCCGCCCGGCCAGTTCTTCCCGGACCTGGCTGGCCCTGCGGTCGCCGGAATACCGCCGCAGATACTCGTGGATGCCGATGAGGGCGAAGGCCCAGGCGCGTGGACTGGTCGTGTCGAGGATGGCCGGCAAGGCCTGCTCGAAGGCACGGCCAGCCATACTCTGGAAGGCCGGCGTATTGGAACGGCCCAACACGGAGCCCAAGGCCCACAACGCTCGGCCGTGGCTGTCGTCTGAACCGCTATCTTCCAGCCAGTGGCGCTGGTAGCCCATAAAGTTGCGAAAGCGTCCGGTTTCAGCATGGAGGGCGTACCACAGGAAGGCGAGATAACGGGTAGTCAGTTCGAATGCCTCGGCATTCCCCAGTTCTTCCAAGAGCGTGCTCACCATCAGAGCACGGGCGTTGTCGTCGGTCGTGTAACCCTCGCGATAGTTGGGCACCGTGAAAAGCGCATGTTGCAACATGCCGGTCTCGTCCGTCATGTGGCGTAAGTGATCGAGTTTGAGCGGAGGCAGTTCACCCGGACGTTTGTCGAGCGGCTTGACCGTGAAGTCGGGAGGGCTATAGTGCCGGCGCTCGGCTCGGGCGCGTTCAAAACTCTCCATGTAGCGTCGCGCGACCTGCGGCCAGATCATCTCCCGGCCAAATTGATAGGCTCGCTTGCGCATGGCGTGGCGCTTGGCTTCGTTGTCCAACAGGTGAATCACTTGCTCAGCCAACGCTGCCGGATCACGGAACGGTACCAGCATCCCCCGTCCTTCGGCCAGCATCTCTTCGGCATACCAATACGGTGTCGAGATCACGGCTTTGCCCGCCCCCAGCGTGTAGGCCAGGGTGCCCGAAACGATCTGCGCCGGGTTGAGATAGGGGGTGATGTAAATGTCCGCCGCGCCGATGAACTCAACCAGTTCCTCCAAGCTGACAAATCGGTTGTAGAAGATCACGTGACCTTCCACGCCTTTCTCTTGGGCCTGCCATTGCAGGGATAGCCGATACGTTTCGCCGTCGAGCCGCTTGACGTGGGGATGGGTCGCGCCGAGGATCATGTACACCACGTTCGGATAGCGGGCCACGATGGTAGGCAGGGCGGCGACGACATTTTCGATGCCTTTGTTCGCCGAGAGCAACCCAAAGCTGAGTAAGACGATTTTGCCCTCGACGCCGAACAGGTCTTTATGGAAGCTCGGGTCGACAAAGGGCACGTCGGGGATGCCGTGTGGGATCACATCGATCTTCTCCGGCCGCACCCGATAGACCTCTTGCAGGAATTCTGCGCCGCGCTCGCTCATGACGACCAGCCGATCGGACAGGGCCGCGACCTCTTCCAACACTCGTCGCTGATCGGAGTCGGGGGCGCGTAGAATGGTGTGCAGGGTCGTGACGAGGGGCATGCGCAGTTCACGCAGGAGGGCCAGGATGTGACTGCCCGCCCGCCCGCCGAAGATGCCATACTCGTGTTGCAAGCACACCAGGTCGACGTTGTTGATATTTAGGAAGTCGGCAGCGCGGTGATACGAGTCAATATCCTTCTCCATCAGTTCAAAGCGAACGCGGGGCGGATAGGCGTAACCGGCCTCAGTGTCGTTGACGGGCAGGGCAATGCACGCGGTGTCACGGTATTCGGTTGCGATGGCCTCACACAAGTCGGTGGTGAACGTCGCAATACCACACTGGCGCGGCAAGTAGTTGCCGACGAACGCAATGCGGTTGAGCCTTGCATGGCTTGAGCCGTTTTCCATGGCATGCATCTCCGTCCTGGGAACCATTACGCGCCTGCTGTATGGCGTCTAGAGGTCAATGAGCGTCTAGAGCGGTTGCCCGCTAGGCGCACCTTGATGCACCAGGCGTGAACAAAGACAACAGCCCGGCTGTCGGCTATGACGGACAGCCGGGCTATGCTTTCAGCCTCGGGTTGAAGGCCAAGGGGCCTTCTACAACTTGTGGGCTTCCCGACCAGCGAGCAACAACGAGTCAACTTCCTGATCTGCCTCAGGCATGGACAAGCCCGCTGCGGCCGCCCATTCCCGACGCAGATTATCACGTAACTTTGTCAAGAATGCCGCATCTCCCTCGCCGATTCGCCCGTGCCAGCCGAATGCGGTGAGATCGCGCACCACCTCACACAACACCCGAAACGAGCCTTGTTTCAGCCGTGTGTTGACTTCGAGACGCCGCTTCTTGTGATCGCGCTCAAGTGGGGTTGGACGGCTCTTGAGTAAGTGGCGATATTGATCAAGTTCCTGTTTCGCTGTCACGGTTCGCAATCCGATTGAGCCGGCCGAGTGCACCGGCACCCATACGGTACCTTTTTCGGTAGTCATCACGTAGTACCAGCGCAGCTCGGCCTCGGCGAGTTGTCGCTCTTCAAGCCGCACGATATGGCCGACTCCGTGAGCCGGGTGCACCACGTCGTCACCAGCTTTGAACTGCATGCTACCTTCCCTTCATGCTGTACCGACAGGGAACGGCTTACCGCTGATACCGGCGCGAACCGCCACCAAAGCGCCGGTCGCCGCTACGCTCCTCGCGCGGCTTGGCGAAGTTCACCGTGAGCGCACGCTCGCCAATCTGGTAGGTGTTGAACATGTTGATCGCATTTTGAGCCTCGGCCTGGGTCGTCATCTCTACGAACCCAAAGCCCTTCGAGGTGCCGCTGTCGCGATCTTTGATCACAGCCACCGAGGCGACGGCGCCCGCCTTCGTGAACAACGTGCGTAACTCATCTTCTGTCGTTGCGTACGACAGGTTTCCGACGTATAGTTTCGTTTGCACTTTCGATCTCCTTGTCGACCGGCCTTCCACCGGCAAAAAAAGCCGCCAAACCGTAAGAGGGTCTGGCGACAAACGGCGCGCTCAAATCCAATTGTACGCAACAATATTATACCACAGACCTCGGCTTTGCGTTGGCGCGCGGGCCATCAGCCGGGAGTCGCATTTCGACCCACTGGCGGTTGCCCACTCCACGAGTAACCGCCGCAACTCCGCCAGTTCAGAATTGAGTAACGTGTTGATCGGCACGGTCGTGAACATACATTACTGATCTAAACCTCACTCTCAATCACGTTGATGCTTTACGACCGCGCTCACGTCATCCCGAGCGCGGTATACTTTGTATCGACATGGTATCGACATATGACCGACACCACCTCGCCTTTGACCACATGCGGGGACATGCTATACTGGCCGTAGGAGGCATGACTTTGACGCTCGCAGTCCGTACAAAGACTAGCGTCCAGGCTGGTGGCCGGGTTGAGATTCGCTCGCCCGAACCGACGCCCGGCGCTTCGGCTGAAGTCATCGTGTTGGTGGATGCACCCGCGTCTCAACACGTGATGACGGCGGCCAGCCTGCTGGAATCTGACTGGGTCGGCTTATGGGAAGATCGGGCAGACATTGTAGACAACGCCTAGTTTGCGCGCCAGCTGCGCCGACAGGCCGAACGCCGCGAGGGAAGTGGTAATGATCCTGCTTGACACCGATGTGATGATCGATGTCTTGCGAAAACACGCACCGGCCGTAACCTGGCTCAAGGCATCGCCAGCGGAGGAGTTAGTTTGTTAAGGTGCTCGGCAGTAGGATAGAGCTCGCCGATGTCTGACACAGAGCGACTGGCGCTACATGCGATAGATATTTATAAGAGCTACGCCGGGATTACAGCGCTGCGCGGCGTTACTCTCGCTCTTCGCCCCGGTGAAGTTCACGCTTTGCTCGGTGTCGGTGGCTCGGGTAAAAGCACGCTTCTGAAAATTCTCTGCGGCGTGGAAAGCCCGGACTCGGGCCAGTTGTACGTCAATGGCCGCCCGGTCACTCTCATCAACGCGCGGATCGCTACCCAACTTGGCATTCGGGCCGTCCACCAAGAGGTGCGCCTGCTGCCTTTCATGACGGTGGCCGAGAACATCCTGCTCGATTATGCCCCCCAGAAGCGCTTTTTAGGACTGCCTCTTCCCGACTGGTTGCGCCTCGACGCCGCTGCGCAAGAGGCGCTCGACCTGCTGGAAGTTCAAATTAGCCTCAAAGAGAAAGTCAAGAATCTCTCGCTGGCTCAACAGCAAATTGTCAAAATTGTAAAAGCACTCTGCGCCAGGCCGCGCGTCCTGCTGCTCGACGAGCCGACAGAGGCCTTGACTGAGATTAACGTCAGCCGGCTGTTCCGCGCCATTCGCACGCTGGTTCGGCGCGGAACAGCCGTGCTCTACGCGTCTAGTCATCTAAACGACATTCCACGTGTGGCCGATCGGGTCAGCGTAATCAAAGAAGGCAAACTCTTGGGAACCATGCCCGCCGATGAAGCCGATCTGCGGGCCATGGTAGAGATGCTGGTAGCCGAGACCAGTCAGGTCATGGCTCTACGGGAGGCCGACCGGCTGCGGCGAGAATTCGTCTCGCTGGTTTCGCACGAACTGCGCACGCCCCTGGCGATCATTCGGGGATACGCCGAGACGATCATGTCGCGCCCGTGGAACGATGAAATTCGCCAGGAGTGCCTGGAAAACATCAGTAGTGGCTGCGATCGTCTGACCGATCTGGTTGATAACCTGCTGGATATTTCCAGCCTGGAAAAAGGCGCTTTGCCCATCGAGAAGGAATCGGTCTGGCTGCCGGACTTGGCGCGGCGAGTGGTGGCCGCAGCCAAAAACCAGGCAAAACATCAAAAACACCAGAATATCACGATTGTGCTCCACTTTCCTCCAGACTTCCCCGTTATTCAATCTGATCCAAAACGGATTGAGCAGGTCATTCGCAATCTGCTGGATAATGCGATCAAGTATTCCTTATTACAGGAAGGTATCATTACCGTCTCCGGCAGCATTGACGCGGAAAACAAAATGGCCGTCGTAACGGTTGAGGATCAAGGCGTGGGTATTCCGCCTGAACATCTGGATCGTGTGTTCGAGCGATTTTATCGGGTCACCAGCCCTGAAACTGTGGGGATCGAAGGCAGCGGCCTGGGACTGGCGATCTGCAAAGGGATCATCGACCGCCATGGTGGGCAGATCTGGGTAAAAAGCAGACCCGGCCAAGGGAGCGCCTTCTCCTTTTCACTACCCTTCGAGCTGAACCCGATGGAAGTTGGCAGCCCAGAATGAGCACGATTTTAGTCGTTGAAGATGAACACCAGTTGGCCCGGCTGGCCGAACTCAATCTGACCGCCGAAGGCTACCAGGTCGTCATTTATCACGAGGGCAGGGCGGCCTGGACTTACCTGCAAGATCATCGTCCCGATTTGATCATCCTTGATCTGATGTTGCCGACGGTTAGTGGGTGGGATCTGCTGGTCTATTTGCGCCGGGAGGAAAGATTGTTGGACGTGCCGGTGCTCGCCCTGTCTGCCTTGGCTCGACCGGAAGAGAAGGGACGCGCCCTGGCTGCCGGCGCGGCGGCCTATTTGGTGAAGCCATTTAGCCTGCGCCAGCTTCTCGATTTGGTTCGGCAATTGATGGCCCCCGCCCATGAAACCTAACCCGACCGTGTTGGTCATCGACGACGACCCGCGAATACTGCGTTTTCTCCAACTGAATTTGGAGGCCGACGGCTATACCGTTCTGGGTGCTTCCACCGGCCGGGCCGGCCTCGAAGCGTTACTCACTCACCGGCCGGATGCCATCATTCTAGACTTGATTCTGCCCGACATAGACGGCCTGGAATTGTGCGAGCGCATCCGTGAATTCTCCGACATCCCCATCATCGTCTTGACCGCTCGTAAGCGCGAAGAGGATATGGTGCAGGGGTTGGACTTGGGCGCAGACGATTACATCGTGAAGCCGTTCAGCCAGGCCACCTTGCTGGCCCGTCTGCGGGCCGTCCTCCGCCGGGCGAGCTTCTCCCAATCTGCCACACATTCCCCCGACCTGATTTGCGGCGAGGTCGTACTGCACTCTCGAGATCGCCGACTCACCGTCGGCCACAAATCGGTTAAGCTATCTCACACCGAATTTAAGCTGCTGCACACTCTGATGGCCAATGCGAATCACCTAATCGCCACGGATGACCTGGTGACCCGAGTCTGGGGCCCGGAGTTTGTGGGCGAGACAGAAAGCCTCCGCACTTACATCCGCTATCTGCGCCAGAAGATCGAAGAGGACCCCAAATCCCCCAAGTGCATCGTTACTGAGCGCGGAATTGGCTACATCTTCATAGACCCCCTCGCCGAAAAGCCGCGGTGAGTTGCGGCCTTTTCACACATCTCTCACAGTCTAGCGAGCAGGTCTCACACTTCTCCCACGTTCGTCTGGTATATCTGTTAACTGGAAGATAACCCCGTTTTTCTGGAACGGAAAGTCATTTCTGGACCCAGTCAGTCTAATGCTGATTCAAGGTGGTACGTCACGCGGAGCCGAAGCCCTGAGCTGAGCGAAGCGTCTCGGCCTGACCTGCTTTGGCGCTCCGCACTTCAGCCTGACATCCGGCGGCAAACACTTTCTTGAGACCTATGTCGACCGAAATCGGTAGCGGACGAGCTTTCCCGCTAGACCTTGTAGCGTCCAATAAACTTACAATCAGTCAGGAGGTCAAATATGCCTGCTAACGCCCAGAGCCGTTCGCCACAGGCCGTTACGGTTGGCGATCATCAGTTCCGCATCGGGGACCAGGTAGCGTCTGTCTACAGCGGAGCGGTGCACTATTGGAGATTGGACCGCGACAAGTGGGGCGACATCCTCGATAAAGTGAAAGGCATGGGATTTACCACGATCTCTTCCTATATCCCCTGGGAAGTGCACGAAATCGAGAAGGGCAGGTTCGACTTTGGACAGAATAATCCGAGCAACGACATTGATGCATTCCTGACGTTGGCTGAGCAGAAGGGGCTTAATCTGATCGTGCGCCCCGGGCCGCAGATCAACTCGGAATTGACGTGGTTCGGGTATCCACGGCGTATCCTGGAGGATCCCGAACTCCAGGCGTTGAGCGCGCAGGGCAGCAAGGCTGTCCTGACCCAAGTTCCGCGCCCGATTCCGGCGTTGAATTATGCCGCGGACAAGTTCTTCAGCGAGACGGCTGTGTGGTACGATGCGATCTGCCCCATCCTCGCCAAACACAAGTATCCCCAGGGTCGCCTCGTGGCCGTGCAGGTTGACAACGAGATGGCCTTTTTCTTCCACGTCAACCCGTATGCGTGCGACTTCAGCCCCGCTTCGATCCAGGGCTATCGCGCTTTCCTGCGCAGCAAATACGAAACGCTCGAGACACTCGGCGCGCTCTATGGACGGCACTACGCGACCTTCGCGGAGGTCGAGCCGCCGCGGCGGTTCGACGGGACAAAGAAGGAAGACATCCCCTATTACACGGACTGGATCGAATACCGAGAGCGCTATCTGGTTGATTCTTTGACCCGGCTGGCCGAGATGATGAAGGAGCGGGGGCTGCGCGACATTCCGATGTTCCACAATTATCCGCACCCGCTCGGCCCGGGAGGCGCGGTCAGTGGAATCACGACGCCGTTCAACCTGTTGGCGCTGGAGGAGAAGCTGGATATCGTCGGCTTCGATATCTATTCCCGCAAGGAGTTGTACGACCACGTCAAAACGGTGGTCTCCTACGTCGTCGGATCGAGCCGCTACCCGTACATTCCCGAATTCATCGCGGGTGTGTGGCCGTGGTATCTGCATCCGGGCGGCACAGAGGATGAAGAGTTCGTCACTAAAGCGGCGTTGATGCACGGCATCAAAGGCTTCAGCCGCTACATGATCGTCGAGCGGAATCGCTGGCTGGATTCTCCGGTGCGGCGAGACGGCCGGGTGCGAAAAGAAAAGTACGAGATGCACCGCCGCGTCAACGAGATGGCGAAGCAGCACGGCTTTGTCCACCTGGAACGACAGGCCGACGTGCTTCTGTTGGCGAATCGGGACTACGATCGGCTGGAAGCGGCCAGCGTGCTCGTATCCTTCCCCGGGGACTTCTTGGAGACTCTGCTCGGCTTTTCCGAATACCCCAACTTCATGACAGTTTCCGAAAAGACGCTCGGCTTCCGGGAGCCTGTCCAACTCGCCAAGTCCGATTGGTTCCGGGGATTTTATCGTGGGCTGACCGAGACCGGCTACGCATTCCTGCTGGGGGACACCGCGCTTCCATCGGATCGATTGCAACGGTACAAGGCGCTCGTCTTGAGCTCGTTTGAATATTTGAACGCTTCTTTGCAGGGCAAACTCGTCGAATTCGCCAAGGCTGGCGGCCTCATTGTCCTTGGCCCGCGAGTGCCCAACCTGGACGAGCGAATGCGCAAGGATGAAACGCTCCTGTCCGCGCTGCGAGCGGCAAACTCACAGCCCTTGACGGCCGGCAATAAAGCGATAGGGAGCGTGTACCGCATTGACCAGGGTCGGATCGTGCTCCTTACAGACTTGTCGAATCCTACCCAGGCGCTGGAAGAGGTCTTGCAAGGCTTCGACCTGGTCCGCGCCAGCAAGAACGATCCACGGCTCGACGTGTCCATTCACCGCGCCCCCGATCAACCCGAGCGGCTGATTGTATTCATCGCCAATCCAACGGCCGAATCCATCAACGCGCAAGTCGGTCTGAACGTCAATCTGCAATGGGTCAAGGACATCTGGGAAGAACGGCCCATCCACGCGGGCGGCCACTCGTGGAGCGATACGCTGCCCGCCTACACGATCAAGGTATACGAATGCACCCTGTAGCTTTGGAGGGAAAACACCATGTTGCATGAGAACCCCTGGATGGCTGATATTGATGTGGATCATTGGCGGAATCTCCAGGCATTGCTGCTCGAATCGGCAAAGGAGAAACGCCGCATCATCCTGATCCACGAGAAGGGCGAGTTGCTCAAGTTTGTTCACTCAGAACGCGCTGAGATCGTCCGCAACGTCGACCGGATCGACCGGCCCCTCGAGGCAGCCGAGAAAGTCTATCGCGCCAACGCGGACAAGACCGACTTTGTCATGGTGTTGGAGCGCCGGGCGGTCGACAAGTTCTTTGCGCAAGTGCAGAACACGTGGAGCGCCGACGAGGACCTCGACGAGTATGTGCACAGAATGTTTGCCACGCTGGGCGAGTACCCCGAAGGGATCGTGACCTACCCCGGTTCGGCCAGGACGAACCTCGGCCTCCAGTGGCGACTGGGCGCGCGCTACGAGGACATCAAAGCGGCCGTGCAGCGCTTTGTCCCGCCCAATACGACGATCGTCTTTGGGGTTTTTGCAGGGGATGCGCTGTGGGCGAGCCTGGTCTTGGGGTTCGACGCAGATCACCGGATTACGCTCATCACGACCGCCGATCCAGCGGAGCTGACCGCCAGCGGCGGATGGCACGCCGCCGCGAAAGAGCTGGCCGGCTGGGTCGATCGGAAATATCCTCCTTGTTCTCTGGGATTGTTTATGGATCTCGACAGCGCCAGGGCCTTCCTGTCCAATCAAGATAAGCTGGCGGCGCTTCTCGACATAGCAGGAAAGGGCAGGCTGCTTGCCGAGCCGCTCCCCAAGCCGCTTGCGCAGTTGTTGGCTTTCTGATGGTGTGTACCGCCGAAACCATAAAGAGAGGAGAAACAGCTAATGAAACGCAACACCTTGCAGGTTGTGATGGGCCTATTCCTGATTACCAGCTTGGCTCTGGCGGGATGCGGCGCCCAGACACAGGCAACGCCGACAGCCGTACCCCAGGCTGGCTCACCAGTGCCGGCTGTGACTGAACCCGCTGGAGTAGATCCGGCGGCGGCTCTGGCGGCGCTGGCCGGTCAAGTGTTCTCGACAGGGCCGAACGGGGAGTCTCCCACAGCGGCGAGTGAGGTCAGCCTGACGGATGCAGAACTCGAACAAATCCGCCAGATGAACGCGACGGCGGCCATCGTCATGCACTACGGCGGCAACGATTGGTCGAATGCCCAGGTCGCCGGTGTGACCGCCCAGTTCGAGGAGATGGGGATCGAAGTGATTGCGGTGACGGATGCTGGGTTCAAACCGGAGAAGCAGGTGTCCGACATCGAAACGGTGTTGGCCAAGAACCCCAGCATCATCGTCTCCATTCCGACCGACCCGGTGGCGACGGCCAATGCCTATCTCCAGGCCGCCCAGCAAGGGGTCAAGATCGTCTTCATGGACAACGTGCCCGCCGGTTTGAAACAGGGCCAGGATTACGTCAGTGTGGTCTCGGCCGACAACTATGGGAATGGCGTGGCCGCGGCGCACCTGATGGCGAAAGAGCTGGGCGGGCAAGGCACGATCGGCATCGTCTATCACGCCGCCGACTTCTTTGTCACCAAGCAGCGCTATGAAGCCTTCAAGGCGACGATCGAGGCGAATTATCCCAATATCGAGATCGTCGAGGAGCAGGGCATCGGCGGCCCCGACTTTGCGGGCGATGCCGAGAAAGCAGCCTCGGCGATGTTGACCAAGCATGCCGACCTGGACGGGATCTGGGCGGTGTGGGACGTGCCGGCTGAGGGCGTGATGGCCGCGGCGCGGGCCACGGGTCGCGAGGACTTGGTCATCACCACGATTGACTTGGGGCTGAACGTGGCGGTGGAGATGGCCAAGGGCGGTATGATCAAAGGCCTGGGCGCTCAACGCCCCTTCGATCAGGGTGCGACCGAGGCGCTGTTGGCCGGTTACGGCCTGCTGGACAAGACTGCGCCGGCCTATGTGGCCCTCAGCGCCCTACCAGTTAGCAGAGACAACGTCCTGGAAGCATGGACCACCGTCTATCATCAAGAACCCCCGCAAGCCCTGAGCGACGCCGCTAAGTAGCCTCTGGCGGGGTTAGCTCTGGATTTGGACACGGATACACGGATTGGCTGGCTTAATCCGTGTATCTGTGTCGGGCTTGGCCTTTGCCGCCATGCCGATGTTCTTCTGGTCAGCAGCATCTATCGCGTTTCACAAGATCAGTGCCGATGTATTATGATAGAGGCCTCGCTTAGGAAGCTGCTCTGCGCTGCGGAGCGTGCGCGGCAGGTGATGATTCGTTATTGAGAGCACGAGGTAAGAGCAACATGAGTTTAGCCACCGTTCAGATGCAGGGCATCACCAAGACATTCTATCATGTGCCTGCATTGGATCACGTTGACTTTGAATTGCGCCAGGGTGAAATTCACGCCCTGTTAGGCGAAAACGGCGCCGGCAAATCGACCCTGATGAAAATCCTCAGGGGGATATACATTCCAGACTCAGGCCAGATCACGCTTCAAGGCAAGCCGGTGCGCTTTAACTCACCGAATGAGGCCGGAGCGAATGGAATCGCGATGGTCTTTCAAGAGTTTAGTCTCATACCCACGCTGACCGTGGCCCAAAACATCTTCCTGACCCGGGAGGCGCGAAACCGAATCGGCTTGCTGGATGACCGGGCTTGTGAGCGGAAAGCTTTAGCCCTGTTTAGAGAGATGGGCGTCGAAATCGATCCCCGGACGCCGGTGGCCCAACTCAGCACCGGCTATCGGCAATTGACGGAGATAGCGACTGCTCTCTCCCAAGACGCTCGTATCCTGATTCTCGACGAGCCGACCGCGTCGCTGACCCACGACGAGACGATGGCTCTGTTTAAGCTCATGCGTCGCCTTAAGGAGCGTGGTGTATCGATGATCTACATCTCACACCGGATGGAGGAGATATTTCAGATTGCCGACCGGATTACTGTGCTACGGGATGGTCGCCATGTTATCACTGACGATGTTGCCCATTTAAATATTCAACAAGTTATTGAGCATATCCTCGGTCGAAAGGCTAAGTCGGCTCTGAAATGGCAAGAACACACTTTGGATCAAAGCCGGGAACCTTTACTGGAAGTTAAGAACCTGACCTGTTACTCAGGGGTGCAGGGGGTAAGTTTTCGCCTGTATGCCGGGCAGGTTCTGGGGCTGGCCGGACTGATGGGGAGTGGGCGCACTGAATTGGTGCAGGCCATCTTCGGCATTAACCGAATTAAATCGGGCGAGGTGCGCGTGCATGGGCGTAAACTCAGCATTCGGAGACCGGAAAATAGCATGATGGCCCGCATTGCGCTCATTCCAGAGGATCGGCGCGTCCAGGGGTTAATTCTCAATCACGCCCTCCGAGACAACTTTCTGCTTCCCCTGCTGAAATTGGGCCGGCTCACACGCCGAAGCGGCCTGGTCGACGATCGAGAGGGGAACCAACTCACGGCCACCTTCATTCAAAAACTAAGAATCCGTGCGAGCTCGATCTTTAAGCCCGTGCGCCTCCTCTCCGGGGGCAACCAACAGAAGGTCGTCATTGCCAAATGGTTGAGCACCGATCCGGATATCTTCCTAATGGATGAGCCTACGGCCGGCGTGGACATCGGTACGAAAGGGGAAATCCTCGACATGGTGCGTCAACTGGCCGATGCAGGTAAAGGGATCATCCTGATCTCTTCGGAGGTGCAAGAGCTACTCACTGTCTGTGATCGTATCCTCATCCTGAAGAAGGGTCAGATTAGCCAGGAACTGGACCGGCGCGAGATTCCGACTGAAGAAAAACTGCATCATATTTTACAGGGAGCCCAGGTTGCATGACCGACCAAACGACCGCTCATAGCGACGAGATCAAGCCCCGCGCCGGTTTCCTCAAAACGGCGTGGCAGCGCTTTGATTGGCAGGACTACGTCGTCTACATCGCCTTCGTCATCATTTTTATCGTTTTCTCGATAAACCTCTATGATGATGGATTCCTCAGTCAGAATAACTTACTCAACATCGTGCGGCAGACCGCGACCATCTCCGTGATGGCCGTGGCCATGACGTTTGTGCTGAGTTCCGCCGAGATCGATCTATCGGTCGGGGCGGTCGCCGGGTTGGCCTCCGTCACGACCGCTCTCGTCATCGGCCAGGCTGGGCTGGTCGTTGGCGTAGCCGCCGGCTTGCTGACGGGCCTGCTCGTGGGAATGTTGAACGGTGTGTTGGTGACGCGGGTGGGTATTCCCTCGTTCTTAGTGACGCTGGGCATGCTGGGCGTGGCTAAAGGAACGGCAATGTGGATCACCGATACGGCCCCGGTGCCGATCGCTGATCAAACCTACACCGACATTTTCGGCTCCGGGAATCTTGGTCCGATTCCCTCGCTGATCATCTGGACGGCGCTGTTCCTGGTGGGCGGACACATCGTCCTGCGCGGCACTCTCTATGGGCGCCAGGTGCTGGCGACCGGCGGCAACGAGACCGCCGCGCGTTACAGTGGAATCAACACAAAGCGAATCAAGTTTCTCACACTCATGATCTCGAGTATGGTTGCCGCCCTGGCCGGTATGCTCTATGCCGGCCGGCTTCACTCGGGCCGGTTTCAATGGGGTGAGGGAGATGAGCTATCAGTCATTGCCGCGGTCGTATTAGGTGGGACGAGCCTTTTCGGCGGCATGGGGACCGTCGTGGGCACCATCATTGGCTCTCTCTTGATCGGGCTAATCAACAACGGGTTGATTTTGATGGGCCTGGAATTCAGCCAACAGTTGATCGTGCGCGGCGCGATCATCATCCTGGCCGTCGCCCTCACCGGGCGGAAAACTCAATCGTGAGCGTGCAGAAGACGCTTCAGCCGCATTCGCGGTAGCGCTTCCTCATTCACGTTCGTGCTCTAGGACCGCGCTCGTGCTCAACCGAGCGCGGTATTGTTTGGCTCTCCTGACTCTGGTGTGCTCTCACCGGGTGCATCCCCGCCGTGCATTTGAGGTATAATCCCAACAGTGGGCCGAACGACGAAACACGCGCCCTCTACCCAAGTTAGCGTGTCGAAAAGAAAGCACAAACACAAGTCTCAATTCGCTCCACCGGCCAACTCGCCGGCGGCGTTCAAGCAGAACGCTTTGAAAGCGTTTCGGCGGAACGACTTTAACGCGGCCATCGATCAGTGGAACCGGTTGGACCTGGTGGCTGAACCGGCCGTGCGCTCGGCGCTGGCCGAGGTGCATTTTCGTCGCGCGCTGTCGGTCGGGGATTCCGCTCAATGCTGCGCCGACCTGGCGCGCTCGGTCGAGTTAGCGCCGGGCGAAGGTCGTTACTGGTATCACCTGGCATTGGCGCATCACCGGGCCGATCGGCTTGACGAAGCGATTGCCGCGTATGCGCGCGCCGCCGAGACCGGCTTCTCACGCAACGGCTTCGGCTTCGTGTGCGGCC
>DATBWU010000261.1:0-3981 GCA_036514635.1 Anaerolineae bacterium
CCGATCTGACCGATGAGCAAATGCTCGGCCCGCAGGTGCGGATCATCGAGCCGCCGATCTGGGAGATGGGTCACGTGGGTTGGTTCCAGGAACGCTGGATTCTGCGGAACCTCGACGAAGTGGAGCCGCTGCGCAAGGACGTCGACTCGCTGTACGACTCTTTCAACATCCCCAACGCCCGGCGGTGGGACCTGGGGTTCCCGACGCGAAAGGAGACGCTTGAGTACATCGGCGCCGTGCTGGATCGCTGCATTCAGCGGCTGAGGTCGAGAGAACCGACCGAGGCGGAAATCTATTTCTATCGCCTCGCCCTCTTCCACGAAGACATGCACACCGAGACCCTGCATCATATCCGGCAGACGTTGGGATACGCGCGGCTTTCACTCTCAAATATGCAACGCGCCTCCCCTATCGAAATCGATCTGGACTTTGTGCCGCACGATGTGAAGATACCTGGAGGCACGTTCTATCTTGGGGCGACGCGCGACATGCCCTTCGTGTTTGACAACGAGAAGTGGGCGCATCCCGTGGAGGTCGCACCGTTCCGCATGTCCGCCACACCGGTCACGAATGCCGAGTATCAGGCGTTTGTCGATGCAGGCGGTTACCGGCAGCGGGAATTCTGGAGCGACGAGGGTTGGGAGTGGCGCCGGCTGGTCGGAGCCGAATGCCCCGTTTACTGGAAGCGCGATGTCGATGGCGAATGGCGCTGGCGGCAATTCGATACGCTGACTCCGCTCGAACCGCACCAGCCGGTCATTCACGTCAACTGGTACGAGGCGAATGCGTACTGTGCCTGGGCCGGACGCCGATTGCCGACCGAAGCCGAATGGGAACTGGCCGCCAGCGCCGAGCCGGCGCCTGACGGTCGAGGCATCTCGGCGCGGAATCGGCGTTATCCGTGGGGCGACGAACCGCCATCGCCCGAAAAGGCCAATCTCGACTCGCTGGCGATGGGCTGCATCGACGTGCGCGCGCGGCCCGAAGGCGACAGTGCCTTCGGCTGCCGGCAGATGATCGGCAACGTGTGGGAATGGACTGCCGACACGTTCGATGCTTATCCCGGCTTCGAGATCGATCCGTACGCGGAGTATTCCGCGCCATCGTTTGGACAGCAGAAAGTCCTGCGCGGTGGATGCTGGGCCACTCGCTCGCGGCTGATCCGCAACACCTTCCGCAACTTCTACACGCCCGACCGAAACAACATCTTCGCCGGTTTCCGCACGTGCGCGAAGTGATACCCTTCACCCTCGCCTCGACCACAGCCACGTGGCGATCCACAACACGACGGCCTGGGCCACCGTCGCCACGCCGATCAGCGTCGCCGCATCGCTCCACAACGGGATCGGGTACAGGCGGATCAGCGTATCGGTGGGCAGGAACTGCCATGTATCGCCCTCGAAGAAGATTCGGTGGAACTGCGTGAAAAACGTGCTGAAGTTGATCAGGATGTAAGCGATCAACCCGGCAGCGATAACCAATGTGAGGATGGCTCCGGCTTGCAAGGCGCTGGGGATGATCCTTTTTGTTTCTGCCCAACGACCGAGGACGATTGCCAGCACGACGATCGTGACGAGCACAACCAGGTGCAGCGGATACACCTGGCCGATCAGAATCTGCACATCTTCCATGTGCCCAAGCTCGCGCGCGTTGAAAGCCGCACGGCCGTCGGGCAGGCGTGCTTGCCGAAGCAGGTCGATACCTTCGGCGTATTGGGGCAAGACCGAGTGCAGCCCCGTCAACGCGAGTTCGGTGCGTTGTGCTTTCGTGAAGCCGTAGGCGTCCGGTGGAAAATCGGGTTTGGCGTATTCGGAGTAAATGTACCAGTCGTTCGCCAGAACACGGATGCCATTCACGACGAGAATCGCCGGGACGAGCAGGGCGATGAGGACAGACAGCACGGTGGTCATTACTTTACGCATGATCTCCTCTTGCTTGGTGATTGCACACAGGTCGAATTAACCACGGAGACACGGAGTCCACGGAGATTTCAAGGGGCTTTTCTCCGTGCCTCAGTGTCTCTGTGGTGAGATGTGAACAATCACCCGCTCTTGATCCGTGACAAGGTGACAGGGTGATGCATCGCCCCGTCATGGTAACGTGATCTCCCCGCGTGCAATTCCCAGCAGGTAATTCACCACGATCGCGTTAGTCAACTGTTCGACGGGCGCGTAATCATCGGTGAAGACCATGCCCCCCGGCGACGGCCCGCGCAGGCTGGGCAACGCGCGTTCGGCGGCGGCTCGCACCAGTGGGTGCGTCATTGCGTCGAGGTTGGCGCGCAGGTTGTCCGGTGAGGTCGGCTGCACCGTGGCGTACACGATCGTGTTGAACGTGTTGGGCACGTCGGCGATGTGCACCGAAGCGAAGACCTGCCCCATCGTTGCCGCCAGCGCATCGACCAGGCGATAGTCGCTGCCGGCGTGGCCGACGTTAATCACCACGACGCCCGCCTCGGTCAGGTGATCGCGCACTTGCCGGAAGAACTCGACGGTCGTCAGATGCCACGGAATGTATGGGAGGCGGTAGGCGTCGATGCCGACGACGTCGTAGCGATACGGCGAATGGGCCAGTGCATAACGGCCATCCGCGACCAGCACGTTCAGGTTGAGCAGGTTCATGTCGAAATAATCGCGCCCGGCTTGCACGATGCGCGGATCGATCTCGATGCCGTCAATCGGCACCGGGCCGAATACAGCGGTGTACTGGCGTGGGATCGTGCCGGCGGCCAATCCAACGATCGCGACGCGTTGCATTCCGTCGACAGTCGGCGGTCGATTGAAGTATGGCGCGAGTGTGAAGAAGTCCCACGTGCCGGTCGTGTCGAGCCGGTTAGGGTTGTAGACCGAATGAACCGCCTGGCCTTCGTTGAGCAAAAGGAAGGTCGTGTCGCCGCGCTTGACGACCTGAATGTAGTTGTACGCGGATTCGGCCTGGAAGAGTGTGCCCTCAGTCGATTTGATCTCCGGTTGGACGAAGAGTGTCAGGCTAAGGATCACGATCGGCATCCACGCGAAGCGGATCGCGCGGCGGCCCAGGCCGATCAGCCCGATCGCCATGAGCGCCAGCGACAGGATGACGAAGGTCAGGCGTGTGCCGAGGGCGGGGATCAACACCAGCACCGGCAGGAACGTGCCGAAGAAACTGCCGACCGTCGAGACGGCATAGATGCGGCCCGACACGTTGCCGGTGTGTGATACGTCTTCGACGGCGAGCCGAATCGCAAATGGCGAGACGCAGCCGAGCAGTGTGATCGGCACGCTGAACAGAATCAGCACCGAGACGAATGAGCCGATCAGCAAAGCGGCATTGAAGTTGGCAAAGCCGGTAACGGCCAGTGTGAGGATCGGGTGCGCGGCGAACGGGATCAGGCCGGTGAGGAACGCGGCCCAGGTGATGATGCGATACAGCACGTCGATACGCGGCGATCGATCGGCCCACCGCCCGCCGAGCGCGTAACCGGCGCTGAGGTACAACAAAATCAGGCCGATGAGTATGGCCCAGATCAGGTTGCTGGTGCCGAAGTACGGATCGAGCAGGCGCGAGGCCGACAGCTCGACGGCGAGCGTAACCAGCCCGCTGACGAAAACGGTGAAGTAGAGGTAACGCCGCTTCAAGAGTGATGCACCTTGGAGTTGGTATGATAACGTGAAGTACGCGCATCTATTATATCCGGCTCTCCTAACCCGGACGAGCCGGAGCCAACAAGGGAACTAACCGCCGAGAACGCTGAAAGCCCGCGTCCACGCGGGCGTCTATCCTGATCGACCGCGTGGACGCGGTCGGTGAGCAAAACCGCAGATGGTTCCCGCGTCGAGTATAAACGGATGGCGGGTAGCGCGGTTGGCATTCGTTTATCCGATGTCTATCCGCTGCGATGGCTTCAAATGCGATTGTCCTGAACTTGACCTTGATCCGCGCAACTGTTATAGTCCGGCCCACCCTCTATGAAAACAAATCTCCGCCGCAATGTCATCTCGA
>DATBWU010000262.1:0-15389 GCA_036514635.1 Anaerolineae bacterium
GACCAGCGTGATGCCGAAGTAGGCGCGAATCTGCCGCTTGGTCATCGCGCACCTCCGTTGTCAGGCCCTTCCGCAGCTTCTAAACCTGCGGGAGGATGGCTCCTCATCTCCGCCCGCAGGCATGGCCCGCCGCGCAGACCGATCCCAAGGCGCACCAGCGTGTCGAGCCAGTGCGGCGTGCTGGCCTGATAGTGCTTGCGATAGAACAGCCACATGGCGCGCTGAAACTCGTACCGTGCTCGCGGGCTGCGAGTGCTCGCCGCGCGCTTGATGTGCAGCACGGTGACTTCGGGCCAGTACATCACCTTCCAGCCGTGCTGTCTGATGCGATATGCCCAGTCCAGGTCTTCGCCGTACATCCAGAACGTCTCGTCGAGCAGACCCGCCTGCTGAATCGCCTCGGCGCGCACGAGCATGAACGCGCCGACGACCGAATCGACTTCGGCAGCCCGGTCGGGATCGAGGAAGGTCATGTTATAGCGGCCAAAACGGGGGCTTTTCGGAAATAGCCTGCTCAAGCCGGAGAAACGATAGAACGAGACTTCGGGCGTAGGGAAAGATCGGCGGCAAGCCAGATCGAGCGAGCCATCCGACCGCACCAGCTTCACACCCAGCACACCGGTATCGGGATGCTCATCCATGTACCTCACAACGCGAGCGAAGGCATCGGCAGGGAGGACGGTGTCGGGATTGAGCAACAGAGCATAACGCGGGAAGGATGAAGGATGAAGGACGAAGGATGAAGGTCGGTCGGCGAAGCCGAAGTGGCGCAGGCCGAGGTTGTTGCCGGCAGCGTAACCGCTGTTGACGTTGCGGATCAGATGCACGTGCGGGAACTCGCGCTCAACCCTGTCGGCGCTGCCGTCGGGCGAGTCGTTGTCGACGACGCACACGGAAAAGGACACACCCTTATTCGCCAGCGCGGACTTCAGGCAGTCGCACAAGAGATCGCACACGTTGTACGAGACAATGACAATTCCCAGGTCTAACATCGTTGTGAAGTACTCTAATGTAGAATTAAGAATGAGGAATGCAGAAAGCGCCCCGCCATTTTCTTCATTCTTCATTACTTCATTCTGCATTCTTCATACTTGCCGTGGGCAGCGTTTGCAACGGCGTGCCTTTCAGCGCGGCGCGCATCGCCTGGCGGTCGTCCCACGGGTACTCCGTCTCGCCGAAGCACATGCTCTGCTCGTGACCCTTGCCGCAGGCCATGACCACATCGCCCGGTCGGGCCAGCGAGCAGGCGAAGGCAATCGCTTCGCCGCGATCCGGCACGCGCCAAAAATCGACGCCTTCGACGCGGCCCTGCGCCGCGACCGCCCCAGCCGTCATCTGCATGATCGCATCGAGTGACTCGGTGCGCGGGTCCTCGGCAGTGATGACAATCTTATCCGCCAATCGGCCGGCCACCTCGCCCATCAGTCGCCGCTTCTCGCGGTCGCGCAGGCCCGCCGATCCGAACGCGACGATCACCTGCCCGGTCGTCATCGTCCGGGCGGCGGCGATGGCCTTCGCCAGCGCATTGGGCGTGTGTGCAAAATCGACGACGGCGGTGAAGTTCTGCCCCGCGTCGATGCGCTCCATGCGACCAGGCACACCCTTCAGCGCGGCGATGCCGCGCCGCGCCGCGTCAGGCTCGATGCACAAGGCATCGACCGTCGCGCCGATCGCCGCCAGGCAATTCGATACGTTGTGCTCGCCGACGAAGGTGGTCTCGACCGGCACGGTGTACCCCCGGCCGACCGCCCTGAAGCGAATCGCATCCGGCGCGTACTGAATATCAGCGGCGCGCACGTCGGCATTCCAGCGCGCGGTCGAATAGGCCAGCACCCGACACTCGGCGCGATCCAGCAGCTCGTCGAACGAAGAATCATCCAGGTTGAGTATCGCCGTCTTAGGAACACCTTTATTGTGCGCCGTCGCCAGCGATTCGAACAGGCGCGCTTTGGCGGCGCGATAGGCAGCCAGCGAGCCGTGCAGATCGAGGTGTTCGTGAGTGATGTTGGTGACGACGGCCACATCGAACTCGCAAGCATCGACGCGGTGATGCTCCAGGCCGTGCGAGGTGACTTCCAGTACGCAATGCGTCAGGCCGGCATCGACCATGCGCCGCAAATAGCGCTGAAGGTCGTCGGCGTCCGGCGTCGTGACGTGGAGACCGGTATCGATCACATCGTCGCCGACGACGGCACTGACCGTGCTGATCATGCCGGCCCGAATACCGGCCGCCTTCAAGATGGAGTAGATCAGATTCGTCGTCGTCGTCTTGCCATCGGTGCCGGTGACGCCGATCATGATAAGGCGGCGGGCCGGGAGGCCGTTCCACGCAGCGTGCAGATAAGCGAACGCCTCGCGCCCGTTTCGCACACGCAAGTAAGGAATCTTCACCGCAGAGGACGCAGAGAGCGCTGAGCCGTTCTTTTTGATCTCTGCGGCCTTTGCGTTCTCCGCGGTCAAATCTATCTGGGCCTCACCGACAACTGCTGCCGCGCCGCGCGCGATCGCATCGGCGATGAAACGATGCCCGTCGACCGACACGCCGCGATAGGCGACGAACAGCGCGCCCGGAACGACCTCGCGCGAATCGTCGGTGACGAGCGTGATGTCGGGATCGGAGTCCGGACGCACTTCAAGCGCAGGCAACGAGGCGGCGAGTTGACTGAGGCGCATGGCAACATGATTTTACCACGAGGCTTGATTCTCACCCCAAGCGCCTCGATGCTGTAGGGGAGTTTGCGCCCGACGATGCCCACTCCGCTGCGCTGCGGGGTGCTTCGCAAAATCGTCGGGCTGATCGTACAAAGCCGGACACACACTTGCACAGCGCTTGTCCCTCCGGGACAGCGCAAGTGCAGGTGTGCGGTGCAGTGCTCCCGTGAACCCGGCTGTATTCAGCCCGGTTGACCGGGCTTCGCAGGTTGAGCCGGGCGGCTTCAGCCCTCGGCGATAGCGCAGTGACAACCTTTTCGTGTACACGAATCAATCGGGGGATGAAACGGCGACGGGTGTGTTGTATAATCCGATTTATGCGCACCGTCACTCCTGCCCTCGCCCGCCGGCTCGCTATCACAAAGCAACGGCTCGCCGGCCCACAGCCACCGGCCAATGGAGAAGGCATTCTCCAAGTCGTGCGCGACCTGGGTTGCCTGCAACTCGATCCGATCAGCGCCGTCGCGCGCAGCCACCAGCTGGTGCTGTGGAGCCGCCTCGGCCAATACGATCTGACCGACCTCGACACCGTCCTCTGGCGCGACCGAAGCCTGTTCGAGTATTGGGCGCACGTGGCGTCGATCGTGCTGACGGAGGATTATCCGATTCATCACTGGATGATGCGCCGCCACGGGCGCGACGGATCGCAATGGGCCTTCCGCACACGCGCCTGGGTCGAGGAAAACCGCTCGCTCCGGCGGCACGTCCTCAACGAGCTCAGGCGCAACGGCCCACTACCCTCGCGCTACTTCGAGGACAAAGCGGCGGAAGGCTGGTACTCCACCGGCTGGACAACAGGGCGCAACGTCAGCAAGATGATCGACTTGCTGTGGCTGCAAGGGACGATCATGGTGGCAGGTCGGCAAGGATTGCAGAAGCTGTGGGATTTGAGCGAGCGCGTGCTACCGGAGTGGACGCCGCGCGAGCGACTGCCTGAGCGCCAGATCGTGCGCCGCGCAGCGCAGAGGGCGATCCGCGCGCTGGGTATTGCCACGCCTCAGCACATTCGGCAGCACTTCACGCGCGGTCGTTATCCAAACCTGGATCGTGCGCTGGTCGGTCTGGAGGTCGAGGGACAGATCGAGCAAGTCACGATCCAAGACTGGCCCGGCCCGTGGTACATCCACGCGGACGACGTGCCGTTGCTGGAGAGATTAGAGAATGAAGAGTGGGAACCGCGAACGACGCTGCTCTCGCCGTTCGACAATCTGATCTGCGATCGCAAGCGCACGCAGCGCTTGTTTAATTTCGATTTCACGATGGAGATTTACGTCCCGCAGGCCAAGCGCAAGTACGGCTATTACGTGTTGCCGATCCTGCACGGCGAGCACTTCATCGGCCGCATCGATCCCAAGCTCGATCGCGAGCGCGGCGTGCTGCTCGTCCACGCTGTGCACGCCGAACCCGGCGCGGCGAAATCTCGAAGCGCCGCATCTGCCGCCGCCACAGCCATTCAAGAACTCGCCGACTTCCTCGGCGCGAGCGACATCGAGTACGATCGCAAACGCCTGCCTCCCGCCTGGAAACGCGGCCTGCTGGCGTGATCCATCAACGAAGCAGGGGCGAGTCGGTGACTCGCCCCTACGCATGCACCTGAACCGATCTCATTACTCTTCTAGCGTCGAAATGTCCCCTTCGGACATTCCCTGCGCCCGGGCCTTCAACACGCGCCGCATGATTTTCCCCGAGCGCGTCTTGGGCAGCTTGTCGACGAACGTGACCTGCTCCGGCCTGGCGATCGGCCCCATGTGCTGTGCGACGTGCTGACGCAACTCCTCGGCTAACACCTCGGACGGCGCGTAGCCCGCACGCAAAATGCAGTAGGCGTGGATCGCCTGGCCTTTGATCTCGTGCGGCAGGCCGATCGCCGCCGCTTCGGCGACCGCCGGATGGCTGACCAGCGCGCTCTCGATCTCCGCCGTGCCTAGCCGGTAGCCCGACACTTTGATCACATCGTCGACGCGACCGATGATCCAGAAGTAGCCGTCTTGATCGCGCTTGGCCGAGTCGCCGGTGACGTACCGGTCGGGCAGATACCCCCAGTACTGGTGCACGTAACGATCCGGGTCTTTGTAGATCGTGCGCAGCATGGCCGGCCACGGTCGCTTCAACACCAGGTAACCTTCTTCGCCATCGGGCACGGGATGACCCTTCTCGTCGACGACCTCCGCCTCTTGCCCGAAGAACGGCCGCGTGCCGGAGCCGGGCTTGAGCGGCACGACCGGCGTCGGCGTGATCATGAACATGCCAGTCTCGGTCTGCCACCACGTATCCATGATCGGGCAGCGCTCTTTGCCGATGACGCGGTAATACCACTTCCACGCTTCAGGGTTGATCGGCTCGCCCACCGATCTGAGCAGCCGCAGCGACGAGAGATCGTGCCGCCCCGGCCACGACTCGCCGAAGCGCATCAGGCCACGGATCGCCGTGGGCGCGGTGTACAAGATCGTGATGCCGTACTTCTCGATCAGCAACCACCAACGGTTCGGGTACGGGTAGGTCGGCGCGCCTTCGTACATGAATGAAGTCGCGCCGTTCAGCAATGGCCCGTAGACGATGTACGAGTGGCCGGTCACCCAGCCCGGATCGGCGGCGCACCACCAGCGATCCTCATCTTTGATGTCGAACACATACTTGAGCGTGGAATAGATGCCGACCATGTAGCCGCCGTGCACGTGCAAGATCGCCTTGGGCTTGCCGGTGGTCCCCGACGTGTACAGGATGTACAGCGGGTCTTCGGCATCCATCACCTCGGTTGAGCACTGTTGATTGGCGATGGGCAGCTTCATCAGGTCATGATACCAGTAGTCGCGGCCCGGCTCCATGTGCACGTCCTGCCGTGCCCGCTTGACGACGATCACCGTCTCGATCGACGGGCAGCGCCTCAGCGCCTCGTCCATGATCTTCTTCAGCTCGACGACCTTGCCGTTGAGCCAGCCGCCGTCGGCGGTGATGGCGACCTTCGATTGCGAATCGTCGATACGACCTTGCAGCGCGTCGACGCTGAAGCCGCCGTACACCACCGAGTGAATCGCGCCGATCTTGGCGCAGGCCAGCATGGCGATGACGATCTCCGGGATGCGCGGCATGTAGATCGTCACCCGATCGCCCTTGTGCACGCCCATCGACTTGAGCACGTTGGCGAACTGGCACACCTCGCGGTTGAGCGCGTAATACGAGTACGTGCGCACGTCGCCCGGCTCGCCCACCCAAATCAATGCCAGCTTGTTCTTGCGCCACGTTTTGACGTGTCGATCGAGACAGTTGTGGACGATGTTGCATTGCGCACCGGTGAACCACTGAAAGAACGGCTTGCCGCTGTCGTCCAGCACCTTGTCCCACTTGCGATACCACTCCAGCTCGTCGGCCTCTTTGGCCCAGAAGCCTTCCAGGTCCTCGGACGCGAACTTCGCCGTCGCCTCCCAGTCCTTTAGCCGCGCCTGCGCCACGACCTCGGGCGATGGATAGAACACTTCGCCTTGCATGGATTGCGTGTTCGCCATGATTGCTCCTCCGCGGGGTGTGTCGATGACCCCTTGGCTGGGGGATGCGGAGAGTATATCGCAACACGTCGGGGAAAGTAAAATAGATCGCGCAGGTGACACAAACGCGCAGGAGAGCCACGATGGCTCTCCCGCAAAGTCTCGGTTCGGCGCAGGGCGCGCAAGCAAGGACGCCCGGCCGGAGCTATACTGCGCGCGGTCACAAGTTGCGCCTTTTGCTGCTCAAAGCCCACGTCCACGCGGGCGTCTATCCTGATCGACCGCGAGGACGCGGTCGGTGAGCAAAACCGCAGATGGTTCCCGCGTCGGGTATATCATGGTTGATCAAGCCGCCTCGCGTTCCAGTTTCTCCTGCTTAGCCAACCGACCGCGCTCTTCCGTGTTTAGGATACGTTTGCGCAGGCGCAGGTTGAGCGGCGTCACTTCCAGCAGATCGTCGTCGGCCAGGTATTCGATGCAGTCGTCCAGGCTCATCACACGCGGCGGCGTCAGCCGCACGGCGATGTCGGCGCTGGCCGCGCGCATGTTGGTCAGATGCTTCTTCTTGCACACGTTCACCGACAGATCGGCGTCGCGAATGTGCTGGCCGACGATCATGCCTTCGTACACGTCAACGTTGGGGCCGATAAACAATGAGCCGCGATCCTCGGCGTTCTTCAAGCCGTAAGTGCTGCTCAGGCCCGACTCCCACGCCACCAGCGACCCCAGCTCGCGCGTGTCGATCGGCCCGGCCAGCCGGTCGTATCCTGCGAACAGCGCGTGCATCACGCCCGTGCCGCGCGTCGCCGTGAGAAAGTCCGAGCGGAAGCCGAGCAAGCCGCGCGTCGGAATGGTGTATTTCAAGTAGATCGTGCCGTCGTCGCCGTGACGCACGTCGATCATTTGACCGCGCCGCGCGCCCAGCATCTCGACCACCGAACCCATGTGCGGCTCGGCCACTTCCACGTACAACTCCTCAAACGGCTCCAGCGTCTTGCCGTCCCGCTCGCGAGTGATCACCTCCGGCCGCGCCACTTCGAACTCGTAGCCTTCGCGGCGCATCGTTTCGATCAGGATCGCCAGTTGCAGCTCGCCCCGGCCCGACACGACGAACACATCCGGCTCGTCCGTGTCTTGCACGCGCAACGATACGTTATGTTCCAGTTCCTTGTACAGTCGCTCGCGCAATTTGCGGCTGGTGACCCACTGCCCCTCGCGCCCGGCCAGCGGGCTGGTGTTGACGCCGAACGTCATGCGCACCGTCGGCTCTTCGATGCGGATCGGCGGCAGCGGCCGGGGTTGCTCCGGGTCGGCGATCGTCTCGCCGATATACACTTCGGGCAGGCCGGTCACCGCGACAATCTCTCCGGCTTCGACTGCGTCGACCTCGATGCGATCTAATCCCTGATGGATGAACACCTGCGCGGTCTTGCCCGGCACGATCGTCCCATCGACCTTGATGCGCGCCACCTCCTGCGCCCGGCGCAGCGTGCCGGCAAATAGCCGGCCGATGGCGATACGTCCCTTGTAATCGTCGTAGGCGAGTGTGGTGACCAGCAGTTGCGTCGGCGCATCCGGCTCGAACGTCGGCGCGGGCAGATACGTGATGATCTTGTCGAACAACGGCTGCAAATCGATGCCCTCTTCGCCGGGGACGAGTGTCGCATGCCCGGTGATGGCGTTGGTGTAGACGATGGGGAACTCGGCCTGCTCGTCGCTCGCGCCGAGATCGACGAACAGGTCGAACGTGGCGTTGGCAACGTGATTCAGCCGCGCGTTAGGCCGGTCGATCTTGTTGATCACGACGATCGCTTTGCGCCCCATCTCCAGCGCCTTGCGCAGGACAAAGCGCGTCTGCGGCATCGGCCCATCGACCGCATCGACCAGCAGCAGCACGCCGTCGACCATGTTCATCACGCGCTCGACCTCGCCGCCGAAGTCGGCGTGGCCCGGCGTATCGACGATGTTGATCTTGACGCCTTTGTAAATGACCGCCGTGTTCTTGGCAAGAATGGTGATGCCGCGCTCGCGCTCCAGGTCGTTGCTGTCCATGATACGTTCGGCGACCACCTGGTTCTCGCGGAAGATACGGCTCTGCTTCAGCATCGCATCGACCAGCGTCGTCTTGCCGTGGTCGACGTGCGCGATGATGGCGATGTTGCGGATGTCGGTGCGTTGCACGGTCATGTTACTTCCTCGCGGCCCCCCAGCAACGGGCAGACGGGGGACAAAAAGCACCCCGGCGATGCGACTGGCCGAGGTGCAGATGGTGCTCGGTTAGCGGCGGGATTATATCAGGGTCGGGGTCGTGCGTCAACGGATAGCAGCGGAGCAACGAATGGGCAACCCCCGCGCTGCGCGCACGGGCAGGCGGATAAACGAATCCGCTTCCATTCGCTTGTCCGCTTCCCAATCCGCTGGCCGCTATCCGTTTCCTGTCCGCTTGTCCGTTTACAAGTCCGTTGATGACATCCGTTTCCTATCCGCTTGTCCGTTTCCTATCCGTTGACTGCCGCCGTCGCAGTTCCTCTTCGACCGCGCTCAGGCTCAACCCGTACGCCGAGAGTACCACCAGCGCGTGGTAGAACAGGTCGGCCATCTCTTCGATGATACGCCGATCGCCCTGCCCCTTCGCCGCCACGACCACCTCGACGGCCTCTTCGCCGAACTTCTTGAGCAACTCATCGACATCGTTCAACAATCGATTGGTGTACGAGCCGGCTGCCGGATGCGCTTTGCGATCCTCGATAATCGAGAACAACTCTGCCAGCATGATTGCCCTCCGTGCTGTCACTGATCCATAACCGCCAAGCAACGGTGTTGTTGGGTGGTCAACCAGAACCCGAAAGAAGCACGATCGCGCGCCGGTGTGGCAAGCCGGGCCGGTCGGATGAACGCGCAGCAGGAGCGTGTCGGCGTCGCAATCGACCCGAATCTCTTCGACCTTCAGCACGTTGCCCGATGTCGCGCCCTTGCGCCACAATTCGTTCCGGCTGCGGCTCCAGAAATGCGCCTCGCCCGTCTCACGCGTTAAGCGTAACGACTCGTCATTCATCCACGCCACCATCAGCACTTCGCCAGTCGATGCGTCCTGTGCAACAGCCGGGATCAGGCCGCGTGAATCGAAGACCAAATCCGTAATGCGTGATTCATCCCTCATCCTTCATCCCTCATCCTTCATCATTCGTATTGGCAACCCCCGCCCCGACAGGTAACGCTTGACTTCGCCGATGCGCAGCTTCTTATCGTGGAAGAGCGACGCTGCGAGTGCTGCGTCGGCCTTGCCCTCAGTCAATATCTCGACGAAGTGCTCTAGCGTGCCCGCACCGCCGCTGGCGATGATCGGCACGTTGACGACCTCGACGATGGCCCGCGTCAACTCTACGTCGTAACCGGCCAGCGTGCCGTCGGCGTCCATGCTCGTCAGCAGAATCTCGCCCGCGCCCAGTTCGACACCCCGCCGCGCCCATTCGATCGCGTCGAGGCCGGTAGGCACCCGGCCGGAGTTGATGAAGACCTCCCATTTTAGAGGTTGGACTGCCCGCGAAGCGGGCGTGGAGGTTGGAGGTTGGATGCGGCGCGCATCAATCGCCAGCACGATGCATTGGCTGCCGAAGCGCTGCGCGCCTTCGGTGAGCAGTTCGGGCCGGCGCACGGCTGCCGAATTGACGCCGATCTTGTCGGCCCCGGCCAACAGGATCGTGCGCATGTCTTCGACCGTGCGAATGCCGCCGCCGACCGTCAGCGGCAGGAACACTTCGTCGGCCACGCGGCGCACCATGTCGGCCGTCGTCTTGCGGCCTTCCGGCGTCGCCGAGATGTCGAGGAAGACCAGTTCGTCGGCTCCTTCTCGATCGTAGCTGCGCCCCTGCTCGACCGGGTCGCCCGCGTCGCGCAGGTTCAGGAAGTTGATGCCTTTGACGACGCGGCCGTCTTTCACATCGAGGCATGGAATGATTCGCTTGGCTAACATGATAACCTCACTGCGTATTGCGTGTTACGACTCTTCTGAAAAAAGGCTTATCTCACCGCGAAGAGCGCAAAGAACGCAAAGAATACCTAGAAAACTTCGCGCCCGCCTGCCCCGCTTCTTTTTGCGGGGTTGCGTCCGCCTGCCCCCTTTGGGGGTTGCGGTTAAATCCGGCTTTTTGCAGTGGGGTCGTGTTACGCGCTGCGCGGACAGCGCTTCCCGCAGATCGACTCGACCTTCATACAGCGCGCGGCCGATGATGACGCCTGCAAGGCCGGCCTCGCGCGCACGATGCACATCTTCGATGGAAGCGACGCCGCCGGAGGCGATGATCGACAGACCCGTTTCATCCGCCATGCGCCGGGACGCGGCGACATTCACGCCCGGTCCAACGCCGTCGCGTGCAATGTCGGTGAACACGGCTGTCACGACGCCCATACTCCCTAACTGCTTTCCCAAAACGATCGGATCGATGCCCGCATCTGTCCCCCATCCGCGCACGCGCACCCGACCGTCGCGCGCGTCGATGCCCGCGCCGACGCGATCCGGCCCGAAGCGCGCAATCGCCTCGCGCACTAAGTCGGCATTCTCAACCGCAACCGTGCCGAGAATGACACGCGCCGCGCCCATCGACAAGGCCTGCTCCACATCGCTCATCGCGCGCAAGCCGCCGCCGAACTGCACCCGCGCGCCGGTGGCGAGGATGTCGCGCAGCGCGAGCGCATTCGCCTGCCCGGCTTCGCCGAATGCGCCGTCGAGGTTCACCACGTGCAGCCACGTCGCGCCGTCGGCCAGCCAGCGTCGCGCGACCTCGGCGGGATCGTCAGCATAC
This sequence comes from Anaerolineae bacterium, assembly GCA_036514635.1. Classification (GTDB taxonomy): domain Bacteria; phylum Chloroflexota; class Anaerolineae; order Fen-1058; family Fen-1058; genus DASSFZ01. The sequence continues at coordinate 10,997 of DATBWU010000262.1, forward strand.
ACCGTCTGCCGCGCCGGGTCGCCCTGCGCCAGCCGCACGACCTTCCCGCCACGCAAGTCGATTGCCGGGTACACCACAAAGTCCGTCATTGCGCTATAGCCCATTGTTTAACCGCAGAGCACGCGGAGATCGCGGAGGGCGGATTTGTATTTCCTCTGCGTCCTCTGCGTTCTCCGCGGTGAAAACCAATCAGCCATATTCCACGAAGTTGCGCAGGATTGTCAGCCCCACGCGCTGGCTCTTTTCGGGATGGAACTGCGCGCCGTACAGCCGCCCGCGCCCGACGACTGACGAATAGCGCGCGCCATACTCCGTGAACGCGAGCGTGTCGGCAGGCTGCGCGTCGCAATAATACCCGTGATTGAAGTAAGCATACGCGCCCGGCTCCAGGCCGTTCAGCAGCAAGTTAGAGGCATCTCCAGATGCCGACGAAGCCGAAGGCGACGGCCAGATTTGATTCCACCCCGTCTGCGGGATTTTGAGTTCACTCGACTCGAAGCGTCGAACGCGACCGGGCAACAGACCCAATCCCACGTGCCGACCATGCTCTTCGCTCTCTTCAAACAGCACCTGCATACCGACGCAGATGCCCAGCAGTGGCGTTCCACACGCGACGACTTGCTTCACAACATCGATCAACCCGCGCTCGCGCAGGCCGACCATGCCATCGCCGAACGCGCCGACGCCGGGCAGCACCACCTTCTCCGCCGACAAGATCACGTCCGCATCCGAAGTCAGCCGCACATCCGCACCGACCGCCGCCAGCGCCTTCTCTACCGACCGCAAGTTCCCCAGGCCATAGTCAATCAACGCAATCATGATCAAATCCCTTTCGGGACGCGGACACCTGCACCCACCCCGCCTGCGCGCCCCCGGCGCTCCGCGCCGGAAAGGGCGTGCGGTGTTTGCAGGTGCGGTGTGAACACGGATTCACGCTGATTGACGAATCCGTGTTTTCCGCGTTCGTCCGTGTCCTATAACTTCCCCTTAGTGCTCGGAACTAAGCCCGCACGGCGCGGATCGATCTGCGTCGCGATGCCGAGCGCGCGGCCCAACGCCTTGAACAGCGCCTCGGCCTGATGGTGATCGTCGCGCCCGTACAAGACTCGCACGTGCACGTTCGCCCGCGCAGTCACTGCCAGCGACTCGAAGAAGTGCGCGATCAGGCTCGTCGGCAGCTGGCCGATGATCGGCGCGCGCCATTCGGCCTGCACGACGGCATACGGGCGGCCCGACAAATCGATGGCGACGAACGCAAGCGACTCGTCCATCGGCACATAGGCCGATCCGATGCGCACGATGCCTTTCCGATCGCCCAATGCCTCGTCGAGCGCCTGCCCCAGAACGAGCGCGCAGTCTTCGACGGTATGATGTGCATCGACGTGCAAATCGCCGCGCGCCGTGAGCGTCAGGTCGAACAGGCCATGCACGGCGACGTGGCTCAGCAGGTGATCGAGAAAGCCGATACCGGTCTGAACCTCATGCTGACCACTGCCATCCAGGTTCAGGCTGATCCGAACGTCGGTCTCGTTCGTCTGTCGATGGACTTCGGCTGTTCGCATACACATTCCCTCCTTGATCGGCGAACACACACTTGCACCGCGCTTGTCCCTTCGGGACAGCGCAAGTGCAAGTGTGCGGTGCAGTGCTCCCGTCTACACGAATCTACGCAAATAATTCGTGAGGATTCGTGTAGATTCGTGGATCACATCCTCCGCAGTGCGGACAGCAGCGCATCTGTGTGCTCCGGCTTGCCGACGCTGACGCGGATGTGATCGCGCAGGCCGGGCTTGTTGAAGTAGCGCACCAGGATACCGGCGCGGGCCAACTCGGCCTTCAGTTGCTTCGCATCGCGATCGACTACGCGGCACAGGATGAAGTTGCTGTGCGAAGGATACGGCTTGAGAAACGGAATGGTGCGTAGCCCGTCGAACAGCCGCTCGCGCTCGCTAACCAACCAACCAACTCGCACTATCAATTCATCCGCGTGTTGCAAAGAAACCGCCGCCGCCGTCGCCGCCGCGACCGATACGTTGTACGGCTGCTTGATTTTCCACAGGTGCGGCATCAACGCGGACGGGAATGCGCCGTAGCCGACACGCAGCCCGGCCAGTCCGGCCCACTTGCTGAACGTGCGCAGGACGATCAGATTCTCGTGGCGCGGTACATCGCCAAAACGACTGACGCCCGGCGGGGCAAACTCGACGTAGGCTTCGTCGAGCACGATCACGACCGGCAACGCGAGCAACCGCTCGAACACCTCCGGCGGGATCAAGCCGCCGTCGGGATTGTTCGGCGACGTGAGGAACAACAGCTTGGGTCGCGCCTCCCGCACGGCTCGCTCGATGGCGTCCGTGTCAAGCGAGAAGTCGGGGCGTCGCGGGACGTTCACGACGCGCGCGGCATTCACGCCGGCATCGAAGGCATACATGCCGAACGTCGGCGGACAGTCGAGGATCGTGTCGCCCGGATCGAGGAACAGGCGCATGATCAGATCGATTAGCTCGTCCGCGCCCGACCCGGCCAGCAGATTCTCCATCGGCGCGCCAGTATACGTCGCCAGCGCCTGTCGCAGCGCGCGGCTTTCAGGATCGGGATAGATGTGCGCGAATGGCATGTGGGCCAGCGCCTCGCGCACGGCTGCGTGCGGGCCGTATGGATTCTCGTTCGCGTTGAGCTTGACGATCTCCTCCGGCGCGCGGCCCAGTTGCTGTGATAGCACCTCGAACGGCAAGATCGGCTCGTACGCTTCCATGTCGCGAATGTGGGGGCGAATCAGGCTCTGGGCATCAAGCATGGTTCTCCAATCTGACGAAGGACAAAAGACGAAGGACAGAAGACGAAGGACAAAAGACAAACGACGAAAGCGGGCTTCGTCATTGGTCATTGGTCATTCGTCGCTGGTCCTTGGTCATTCGTCATGGGTCGTTGGTCATTCGTCTTTCAGCCGCAGATGCGTGAGCCGTCAGCGATTCGGCGCGGGCCAGTTCGGCGGCCAACGGGCTGAGTGCGGCGCACGTCTCGGCATCGAGCGCGATGAGGCTGTTGATCTTCACGAAGTCGAGCACGTTGAGCGGCGAGGCGAAACGCGCCGTGCCACCGGTCGGCATGACGTGACTCGGGCCGGCCACGTAATCGCCCAGCACCTCGAACGAGCGCTCGCCGAAAAACAACCCGCCCGCGTTACGAATGCGCTCGGCCCACGCCCGCGGATCGGCGACGGACAGGCACAGGTGCTCCGGCGCATACTCGTCGGCCAGCGCGACCGCCGTCGCCAGGTCGGGTGTCAGAACGACGCCACTGCGATTCGCCAGCGACTGCGCGATGATCTCCGCACGCGACAGCGCCTCCATTTGCCGCGCAACCTCGACCTGAACCGCTTCGGCCAGCGCGCGATCGGGCGTGAGCAGAATCGCCGACGCCAGCGGATCGTGCTCGGCCTGTGCGAGCAGATCGGCGGCGACCCACGCCGGGTTCGCGGTCGCGTCGGCGACGACGACCGTTTCGGTCGGCCCGGCCAGCCCGTCCAGCCCGACGACGCCGAAGACCTGCTGTTTCGCCAGCGTCACGAACAGGTTGCCCGCGCCGACGATCTTATCGACCTGCGGCACGCTCTCGGTCCCGAAGGCCATCGCCGCGATCGCCTGCGCGCCGCCGATCTGGAAGAGGTCGCTGACCTGACACAGGTGCGCGGCGGCCAGGATCGCCGGGTGCGGCCTGGGCGGCGTGCAGACGACGATCTGCTCCACACCCGCGACCTGCGCCGGAATCGCCGACATCAACAGCGACGACGGCAGCGGAGCCGATCCGCCCGGCACGTACACGCCCACGCGCCGGATCGGCGTGACGCGCTGGCCGAGCGTGCCGCCGAGGTCGTGCGTCGTCCACGACGCGATCGGCTGGCGCTGGTGGAACGCGCGGATACGATCGGCAGCCGCCGTCAGTGCCTGCCGCAGCAATTCGGGTAGAGCCTCAAATGCAGAGCGCATGTGATCAATCGGGATGCGGAACTGATCAACATTCACCTTATCGAGCGTTGCCGTCCAGCGGTGCAGGGCCGCATCGCCCTCTTCGCGCACCGATGCCAGGATGCGCGCGACGGCCTGCGGCGGTGTCAGCGCCTCGCCGAAGAGCCGTTCGAGCGACGCCAACAGCGCCGGCGGATAAGTTTCATCGCCTACCGGCATCCGGCGCAAAATAGTCTTGCGCGCTGTTTCGACATCATACAGTTTGATCATCGCCACATTCCCTCATTCCTCGTTCTGCATTCTTCATTCCTCGTTCTGCATTCTTCATTCCACATTCTGCATTCTTCATTCCACATTCTGCATTCTTCATTCCACATTCTGCATTCTTCATTCCACATTCTGCATTCTTCATTCCACATTCTGCA
>DATBWU010000263.1:0-3358 GCA_036514635.1 Anaerolineae bacterium
GCGGCTCGGCAAACGGCTCGGACATTGCCCCCGCCTGCGAACCGGCCGCGCCGAAGGTCAGTGTCTCACCATCGTACAGGAAGATGTGAGCGTCGAGCAGCGGAACCAGGCGGGTGGCGCTGCGCACGATCGCGCCGAGCACCTGGCGCACATCGAGTGACGCGACCACGCCGAGGCTGGCTTGATAGATCGCTTCCAACTCCTGGCGTCGCTGGCGCTCGGCCGCGAACAGCTGCGCATTCACGATAGCCGTGGTCGCCTGGTTCGCCAGCAGGTCGAGCATTTGCACGTCTCCATCGGTGAAGGCGTGCGGGCGATAGCTCTGGGTTGACAACATGCCGAAGACTTTATCGCCCTGGCGCATCGGCACGGCGATCACAGACCGCACGTGCACCGGATCGCCGAAATGCACCACGTCGATGCCCGCGCCCGTCTCGAGGTCGTCGATACGGACGGGCCGGCCGGTGGCGATGACGTGCCCGCTCAGCCCGCGCTGCGCCGGAATGCGCATACCCGCCACCCGCCCACGGCGATCGTACAGGTATACCGCTTCAATCTCTTGGCGGGTCTCGTCGAGCAGTGCAATGGAGAAAGCCTCGGCCGGCATCAGGTTCTCGACCGCGCGGTGCGTGGCCACATACACTTGCTCCGGGTCGAGGCTGGTCGCTACCTCATGGCTGGCGCGATGCAGGACGGCGCGACTCTCGGCAGCGCGGAGCGTGGCCTGGTGCAGTCGCGCGTTCTGAAGCGCGGCGGCGGCTTGATCGGCGAAGATGCTCAGGCGCTGGGCATGCAAGGGGTGGTAGAAGCCGCGCGTGGTGCTGACCAATACCAGGAAACCGTAGACCTGGTCCCCCGCGCGAATCGGCGCGCCGACAAAGGAGCCGATCCGGCCCATTTCCGATTGGTTGATCCAGCCGGTTTCCAGCTGGCTGGTCCAACCCGGCTCCTGGTGTGTGTCCGAAATGACCAGCGTCTCGCCGGTATCAGCCATGTGGCGCAGGGCAGGCGAATCGCCCACGTCGATCCGGAATGGCCCGCCCCACTGCAGCAGGGCGCGATCGGCAGGGTTATGAACGCGCGCCACGCGCACCACGCCCGATTCCATCAGCAGCACGCTCGCCGCATCGTGCGGCACGACCCGGCCGGTCTGGACGAGAATGCGATCCAGCACTTCATCCAGATACAGCGTGCCGCTGAGGGCAGCGGCGGAGTCGCGCAGCGCCTCGGCCAGGACGCGCGCCTCGCGCTCGGCCTGCTCGGCGCGTTTGTACTCGGTCACATCGCGCAGCGAGGCGAGATGCGCGGGCTGGCCGTCCCACTCGATATCGATCACGCGCAGCTCGGCGATGCGGAGTTGGCCCGGCTCGCGCACCAGGTCGATCTCGACCCGATCGTTCACGACCAAGGGGACGCCGAACTCGGCCCCCAGCAACTTCTGCGCCGGCCGGCCGAGAATCGATTCGGCCGCCGGGTTCACGAAACGGACGGCGCCAGCCCGATCGACGATCAGCACGCCGTCGGCGCTGCGCACGAGCATGTTGCGGAAGCGCGTTTCCTCCTCCTGCACACGGTGCTGGAGCAATTCGACACGCTGTTCCAATTCAGTGGCTTTGGCCTTCATGGCCCCTTTCCTTCTCCCCAATAAGGTGACCGGTCCTTCAGCCCTCCAAGTGCCGGTCACCTGACGCCTTGAGAATCTCCTTCAATCCCAGCCCCTCCAACACGCGATCGGCATCCGACAGAGCGCCGACCACGCGCCGGGCCGGAGGCGGCGACGCACGGATCAGCGTCGGCGTGACGAAAACCGTCTCGTCTTCGGCGACCTGTGGCTGCTCCAACACGTCTACGAGGATCAACTCGCAGCGGCCGTTGAGCTTTTCCTCGCACAGCCGCCTCAAGCTGGTAATGGCTTGTTCGGAGCGCGGCGTGCGATCGGTGGTGAATAGTTTCAGCACGAGCTGGGCCATATCTCCTCGGCATAAACATATCACACTTAAACCGGCAGAACAACACCGCTTCGGCCCGTTGGGTGCATTTCAGGAGGTAGGCTGCTTGCCCCAAAACCAATTGCGGCGAATGTGGCCGAGGCAACGGATGGGCAACGAACACACGCCTTCGGCGGGGGCAGTGCTCCCGTAAACGAATCTGCGACAGGCATGATACGGCGCAGGTCGTATCCGTTTACCCGGTGTGTATTCGTTGCACCGACCTCCTTGAAACACCTCTTGAGCCATGTTCTGCCTCACCCCCAACCCCTCTCCTGACGACCCAACACCCGTCGTTAGGAGAGGGGAGAACCCACTCCCCCTCTCCCGAAGTGGGACTGCGCACTTCGGGAGAGGGGGTCGGGGGGCGAGGCTGAATAGTTACGTCGTTTGACTTACTCTCCGCCCCATAGTAGGCTTGAGTCCGAAAGGGGGAAATACAGATGGGAAGTACAAAGGCAAAGGCCTCCTCAAATCTCTGATGGCTGAGAAGAAGCGAGAGAAGCGATGGGTCTGAGGCATCCCTCAATGCTCCACTCTTGGACTCTTTCTCCTGAAGAAGCCATCGCGCTGCAAAACCGGCTCCGCGACCGTCTGGTCTTGACGTGGGACGGTCGCGCGGTGAATACCGTCGGCGGCGTGGACGTCTCGATCAAGGGCGACACGGCCCGCGCCGTGATCGTCGTCTTGCGCTATCCCGATCTCGCGCCGCTGGCCTCCGTCACCGCCGATGCGCCGCTCACCTTCCCCTACATCCCCGGCCTGCTCAGTTTCCGCGAAACGCCGGGTATCCTCGCTGCGTGGGACAAACTCGCGCCCAAGCCCGATCTGGTGATGGTCGATGGGCAGGGCATCGCGCATCCGCGCGGCCTGGGCATTGCCTCGCACATCGGCTTGTGGATCGAGCGCCCGACGATCGGCGTCGCCAAATCGCGTTTGTATGGCAGGCACGCCGAGCCGGGACCGAACAAAGGCGATCACACCCCGCTGCGCGACGAGCGCGACCCACAGCAGATCATCGGCGCGGTGGTGCGAACGCGCCCCAACGTCAATCCGCTGTATATCTCGTCGGGCCATCTCATCGATCTGGAGCACAGTCTCCAGTTTGTTCTCGCCTGCACGACGCAGTATCGCCTGCCGGAGCCGACGCGCTGGGCGCACAAAGTCGGCGCGGGACAAAGCCTGCCCACGGACGAAGGGCAACAGCTCTCCCTGTTCTAAACCACCCGGCCCTCCACTCCCGTACTCCAACTCCACTCTCACACCCTCCTCACCACCCCTGTGGTATACTCTCGCCGTTGTATTCAAACTCTCACGAGAGCGTTCGGCAATTGCTTCACGCCTGTCGCCCGACGATGCCCACTCCGCTG
>DATBWU010000264.1:0-5959 GCA_036514635.1 Anaerolineae bacterium
TGTCTTCAAAGTCCACTCAGCTGTCATTCTGAGCGAGCGTAGCGAGCGAAGAATCTCGTTTTTCGGCGCAAACGGAGAGATTCTTCGGCGCTGCGCGCCTCAGAATGACATTGCAACAGGGTTTGAAGACAGTCTCTAAGACCAACCTGCGGGAGGGCGGCATCTTTTCATGTGCCGGAGAGCGGCTCACTTCTGCTCCGACGGCGGCTCGTGCATCTTGCGATGCCATTCCTCGGCCATCGATGGAACGTGCTGGCCCCATTCGCCGCGATGCATGTGGCCCCAGCCCATGCGCCCGCGCCAGAACATCGCGCGTATCGCGCCGAAGATCAGGAACACGAACAGCAGCGGGGAGAGTAGGCCGAAGAACCCGAAGCCGAAGAACGGCCGGGCGAAGGGGCTGTAGTACGGATACGGCGCTGTGCCCGATTCGCGCCCGGCTACCTGCGCGCCTTCGGCCAATCCCTGCGCGATGCCCGCGTTGTACACGTACACGCCGACGCCGACGATGGCCGCGACCAGCACCAGCGCCAACACCACACTCAGAAAGAATCTCCCGTTCATGGTTCTCTCCTGTCGAATGAAGTTTCGCTTTAGACTAAACGGGATTATGCGACGCGATTGTGAATGAATTATGAACCCGCCGTGGAAGGATTGCGGCTCTCCCGACTTTGGCGGGACGCTGCGCAGGAACCGCGAAGGCGCGACCCCGCAAAAAGAAGCGGGGCAGGCGAACGCCAAGATTTTCCAATACTTCGCGCTCTTGGCGCCTTGCGGTGAGGTTTTCCACGTTGAACCCGGAAGAGCCAGGATTGCGACGGCGATCGCGCGGCATTGTAACAATCGTACGGGGCGATGTCAATTGTGGTAGATTTGCGTTGATGACACGCTCACGCCTGTTGCGCTTCGGTCTCGTCGCCGCGCTCCTCGCGCTGATCGGCCTGGCAGTGATGATCGCCGTCATCGATGCTTACGGCCTGGTCGATCGCGCGCAGCCGGCCGATGTGATCGTCGTGCTGGGAGCGCGGGTATATCCCGACGGGCAGCCCGGCCCGTCGCTGGCCCGCCGCGCCGATCACGCGCTGTCGCTATACCGGCGAGGCTACGCTTCACACATCATCTGCACGGGCGGCCTCGACGAGCCGGGATCGGTGAGCGAGGCGCGGGCGGCGTGCGAGCGCATCGTCGCAGAAGGCGCCCCGCGCCAGGCGGTGATTCTGGAAGAGCGGGCGACGAGCACGGAGGAGAATGCCGCGTTCACGGCGGCGATCATGCGCGAGCGCGGCTGGCACAGCGCGATCATCGCCAGCGACGGTTATCACCTGTTGCGCGCGGCGTGGATGTTTCAGCGCGCAGGCGTCGAGGTGTATCCCAGTCCCGCGCAAGCGACCGCCGGGCCGATGAACCCAATCGAACGATTTGCTCGGGAAGCGCGAGAGACGGCGGGGCTGGTGTTGTTCGGCGCGAGGGTGCTGTTGGGAAGCGACTTGACCCGCCAGTGATCAGTGGTCAGTGGTCACTGGTCACTGATTACCGATCACTGATCAGTTGTTCAAACGCATCATGGGGCAATATCAACCGGAGGTGACATGGCGAAGCATCTGGTTTTAGTCGCCGGTAACATCGGCGCGGGCAAGACCAGTTTGACCGAGCGCCTGGCGGCCCGGCTGAACTGGGAGTCGGGCTTCGAGTCGGTAGCGGACAACCCGTATCTGCCCGATTTCTACGCCGACATGCGGCTGTGGTCGTTCCATTTGCAAGTGTTCTTCCTGGGCCACCGCGCCGCTCAGCACAAGGCGCTGGCGAGCGGCCCGCGCAGCGCGATCATCGACCGCTCGATTTACGAAGATGCGTTCATCTTCGCCCGTGCGCTGCGCGAATTGGGCAATCTCGGCGAGCGCGATTACCTGGCCTACCGGCAACTCTTCGATCTGGTCGTCGAGTCGCTGCCGAAGCCCGCACTGTTGATCTACCTGCGCGCGCCCGTCGACGTGCTGATCGAGCGTATCGTGCGCCGGGGACGCTCGATCGAGTCCGGCATCAATGCCGACTACCTGCGCCTGCTCGACCGCTACTACGACGAGTGGCTGGCCGATTTTAACACATGTCCGGTGCTGACCATCCGCAGCGACAGTCTGGACTTTGTGCATCACAACGAGGACCTGGACGTGGTCGTGAAGCGCATCGAGGATCGATTGCAGGGACGGGATGAGGTGGTGTTTCGGTAGAGGCGGGAATTGAACCGCAACCCTCTGAAGAGGGCAGGCGAACGCAACCCCGCAAAGAGAAGCGGGGCAGGCGGACGCCAAGATTTTCTAAGGCTTTGCGCTCTTCCCCTGGCACTGCCGCTGCGCGACAGCGCAGGGGCAAGTGTGCGCCCTTTGCGGTGAGGCTTCCCCCTGCCAACCCGGTAGAGCCTCTAATCTCCAAATGTGACACGCACGTCGTCGAATGTGCCGGAGACTCTGCCGGCGGGTTCGACGTTGAATTGCAGCCAGAAATACTTGCCGCGCTCGGTCGTCGAGATGCTCTTCCGAGGCTGGCCGTCGACGTAGAAGGTAAGCTGTGTGCCGTCCCAACCGATCGCCAGTTCGCGCGTGCCCGGCATCCCCGTTCCGGGGACCAGGTTGTACGTGGCCTGCGCGCCGTTCGCGTCGCCGGTGTAGGCGTACACGCTGGCATCCGATGGCGATAGCGCGAGATACGCCCACGACTCCGGGTTGTCGTCGATGCCGTTGACCTGAATGCCGACATCGCTGATGCCGGATGCATCCAGCAGCGTGACTTGCGCCGAAACGAGTGTGAGGTCGCGTCCCGGCTCGGCCCGCGCGCCGCCGTCGAAGAAGTCCTCGCCGTTCGGGTTCTCAACCCTGTAAGTCAGGCGACCATTCTGGATCGATACCACGTCGCTGTTCAGCGTCGTCGTGAACGATCCGGCATACGTCCAGCGCGCCGCGTCGATCTGCGCGCCGCTGAAATCGTCGTACAACGTCTGGCCCAACTGCACGGCGGCCTGGCCGGATGAGGTGGTCGGGCTGGGGCTGGCCGGGGTCGTCGTCTGACTGAGCAGCAGCGCGGCGACGGCGACGACGACAATCGCGCCGAGGCCGATCAACACCGGCAGGCGCAGCCGGCTTGCGGAGGGCGCGGTCGGCATGATCTGGCGCGTAGCGAGTTGGTCGAACGCGCGCTCCAGGTCGTCGGCCAGATCGACCGCGCGCTCGTAGCGCTCGCCGGGCGACTTCGCCAGCGCGCGCAGGACGACGCGCTCGACGGCGGGCGAGATGTTCGGATTGGTTTTGCGCGGCGAGGGCGGCGGCTCCATGACGTGCTTGAGCATCACGCCGGTCGGCGTGTCGGCGTGGAAGGGCACGTCGCCGGTGAGCAGTTGATACAGGATCACGCCCAACGAGTAGATGTCGCTGCGCGCGTCGACGGGGTTGCCCTGCGCCTGCTCCGGCGACATGTAATCGGGCGTGCCGACGCTGGCCCCGCTGGCAGTGAGCTGCGACGTGCTGGTCAGCATCTTCGCCAGCCCGAAGTCGGTCAACTGTGCCCACTTGCCGTCTTGCATCAGCACGTTGCTCGGTTTCACGTCGCGATGGATGATGCCCTGCTGGTGCGCGTGGTCGAGCGCCTCGGCGATCTGCCGGACGATCGTGGCGGCCTGCCTCGGCTCGACCGGCCCGGTCATGATGTCCTTCAGCGTGCCGGCCGGGACGTATTTCATCACCAGGTACGGCGTATCGTCTTGCTGGCCGAAGTCGAAGATCGGCACGATGTGCGGATGATCGAGCCGGGCCACCGCCTGCGCCTCGATGCGGAAGCGCTCGATGAAGCCGGGCTGCTGAATCAAGTATTCGGGCAAGACCTTGAGCGCCACCGTCCGATCGAGCGCGGGCTGGTAGGCCTTGTAGATCGTCGCCATGCCGCCAGAGCCGATCTGCGTGATGATGCGATATTGTCCGAAGGTTCGACCGCGAAGATCGGGCATGAGGACCTCTGTGGTATTACGCTTGAAAAACTATCACGACCGCGAAGATTCTGGACACGGATGAACACTGATTCTGATCCGTGTTTGTCTGCGTTCACGGGAGCACTGCACCCGCCGAAGGCGTGTGTCCGTGTCCCATACTTTGGCTGCGGCGGGAGCCGCGCTATGATGCGTGCTGAGTGATAAGTGAAGCGTAAAACGCAAATGTGATGGCCTTACGTGTTACGCTTCACGTTTGACCTGGCTATGACCACTGCCGGGCGAGTTCCACAAGTGCGCGCACGCCGAAGCCGGTGCCGCCTTTGATGACGTACGGCGGGCCGGACTTCGCCAGCGCCATGCCGGCGATGTCCCAGTGCGACCACGGATACGATACGAACTCGGCCAGGAAGGTCGCGCTGGAGCCGACGCCGCTGTAGCGCCCGCCGCTGTTCTTCACGTCGGCGGTGTCGCTCTTAATTTTATCTTTGTATTCTTCGTACAGCGGCAGCCGCCATAGTCTTTCGGCGCTCGCCTCGCTGGCGGCGGCGACGCGGCGCGCGACCTCTTCGTCGTTGGCGAAGAACCCGGCGGCCACGTCCTCGCCCAGCGCGACGACGCACGCGCCGGTCAGCGTCGCCAAGTCGACGACGGCTTTCGGCTTGAACTCGGCGGCGTAGCACAGCGCGTCGGCCAGGATCAGGCGGCCTTCGGCATCGGTGTTGATGATCTCGATCGTCTTGCCGTTCTTCGCGCGCAGCACGTCGCTGGGACGGTAGGCCGTGCCGCTGGGCATGTTCTCGCACACCGGCGCGAGGCCGACGACGCGCACCGGCAGTTTCAACTCGGCGATAGCCAACAGCGCCGCGATGGTCGCCGCCGCGCCGGCCATGTCGCTCTTCATCTCTTCCATTTTGTCAGCGGGCTTGATGCTGATGCCGCCCGTGTCGAAGGTGATGCCCTTGCCGACGAAGACGAGTGGATCGCCCGCCGCGCCGTCGTGCTCCAGGACGATAAACTTGGGCGGCGTAGCCGATCCCTGCGTCACGCCGAGGAACGCGCCCATGCCCTGCGCGCGTATCCAGTCGATGTCGTGGACAGTGCACTTCAACCCGACCTGCTGCGCGCGCTCTTGCGTCGCATTCGCCAGCGCGGTTGGGTTCATGAGGTTGGCGGGTTGGTTGGTTAGATCGCGCGCGAAGTTGACGGCGTCGGCGAGGATCGACCCGGTCTTGACGCCGGCTTCCAGCGCGGGCATCTTGCTTGGGTCGAACTCGACGATTGTGAACGACTCGACGGCGTTGCCGTTCTTCTTCGACTTGTGCTGATTCCATTCATACAGGCCGAGCAGCGTGCCTTCGGCGACGGCCTGCGCCGCCGCCTGCGGATCGATCTGCCCGGTTCCTGCGCCGTGCGCCGTCGAGGCGATCGACTTCGCGCCGAGTTCGCGCGCGCGCCTGGCTGCGCTCGCCGCCGCCTGCCGGACGCGATCGACACTGAAATCGGCGACCGGCCCCAGCCCCACCAGCACGACGCGCGGCGCGGGCAGGCGACCCTGCGTGTACACGACCGCCGTCTGGTTCATCTTTCCCTTGAAATCGCCTATGCCAATGAGATTAGCGATCGCGCCGCCGAGCGCCTGATCGACCGCGCCGGTCGCGCCCGCCGTCCGCTCGACGCCCTCGAACAGGTTGACGATGATCGCGTCGGCGGGTGTGTCTTGAATCGAACCGTGTTTGACCTGGATGTTCATGGTTCCTCCACGTAAAGGATGAAGGATGAGGGATGAAGGATGAAGAACAAATCAGCGAATCAGCGAGTCAGCGAGATGAACGCGTGTGCGTGTCCGTTTCTATCCGCCCTGCCCTTGCACGCTTTTGGCAAGGGTTGTCCGCTTAGGAGTCCGTTGACGGCCCTATCCGCTGCTTCACCCTCTCCAGCGACTGCTTCGCCACATTTGCATCCGGCGAACCCAACTCGGAGAGC
>DATBWU010000265.1:0-2333 GCA_036514635.1 Anaerolineae bacterium
CAATAGATTCTGTTGCGGCGGAGCCGCGCTATGATATATTTGGGTGGCGCTTCACACGTGGCGGTATCACACGGGAGATGTATATGGAGACCTTCGAGTTCGGCGGCGAGATCGTCTGGCGTCCCGCTCCTGAACACATCCGCAACAGCAATCTCAAACGGTTTATGAATCGACACGGCCTCGCTTCGTTCGACGAGTTGTTGCAGCGCTCGACGAGCGACATCGCCTGGTTTTGGGAAGCTGTGCTAAACGATCTCGACATCCGGTTCTACACGCCCTATTCTAAGATCGTCGATCTCTCGCGCGGCATCGCCTGGCCGGAATGGTGTGTCGACGGCGAGATGAACATCGTCCACAATTGCCTGGACAAGTATGCCGACACACCAATCGACCGGCGCGTCGCGCTGCGCTGGGAAGGCGAGGAAGGCACGCTGCGCACGCTGACCTACGCGCAACTGCGCCGCGAAGTGAACAAAGCGGCCAACGCGCTGCGCTTGCTCGGGCTGGGCAAAGGCGACGCGATCGGCGTGTTCATGCCGATGACGTCGGAGATCGCCGTCGCCATGCTCGCCATCGTCAAGATCGGCGGCATCTTCCTGCCGCTGTTCTCCGGCTTCGGCGCGCAGGCGATCGTTTCGCGATTAGCGGATGCCGATGCGAAGGCGCTGTTCACCGCCGATGGGATGATTCGGCGCGGGCAGATCGTGCCGATGAAGCCCATCGCCGACGAGGCCGCCCGGCACGTCCCTACGCTGAAGCACCTGATCGTTCTCAAGCGCACCGGGGCCGATGTGGCGTGGGATGCGTCGCGCGATTGGTGGTGGCACAACCTGGTCGAACGGCAGGCGGATAAAGCGGAGACGGAAGAGACGCGCGCTGAAGACCCGTTGATGATCATTTACACGTCGGGCACGACGGGCAAGCCCAAAGGCGCGGTTCACACGCACTGCGGTTTTCCGATTAAGTCCGCGCAGGACATGCTGCACGGACTCGATCTGCACCCCGACGAGACGCTGTACTGGATCACCGACATGGGCTGGATGATGGGACCGTGGCTCGTGTTCGGCACGTTGCTGATCGGCGCGACGATGCTGCTGTACGACGGCGCGCCCGATTATCCCGGCCCGGATCGCGTGTGGGCGCTGGTCGAGCAGCACGCGGTTACAACGCTGGGCATCTCGCCGACGCTCGTCCGCGCGCTGATCCGCTTCGGCGAGGAGCCGGTGCGCCGGCACGATCTGTCGTCGCTGCGCAAATTCGGATCGACCGGCGAGCCGTGGAACCCCGACCCGTGGCTGTGGCTGTTCAACGTCGCGGGCGGCGGCCGGCTGCCGATCATCAATTACTCCGGTGGCACCGAGATTTCCGGCGGCATCGTCATGGGCAACGTGCTGACGCCGCTCAAGCCATGCGCGTTCTCCGGGCCGCTGCCGGGCATGGCCGCCGACGTGGTTGACGAAGAAGGTCGATCGGTGCGCGGGCCGGTCGGCGAGCTGGTGATCCGCCAACCGTGGATCGGCATGACGCGCGGCTTCTGGAAAGACCCGCAGCGCTACATCGACACGTACTGGTCGCGTTTCCCGAACGTGTGGGTGCATGGCGATTGGGCCGCCATCGACGCCGACAGGCTGTGGTACATCCTGGGTCGATCGGACGACACGATCAAAATCGCGGGCAAGCGGCTGGGGCCGGCAGAGGTCGAATCGATCCTGGTCGCTCACCCGGCCGTGAGCGAAGCGGCGGCGATCGGCGTGCCCGATCCAATCAAAGGCCAGTCGGTGGTATGCTTCTGCGTGCTGAAGCCGGGGGCCGCGCCGGACGATGCGCTGCGCCAAGAACTCATCGAGCGCGTCGCTCACGAGCTGGGCAAACCGCTCGCGCCGCGCGAGATCAAGTTCGTGCGTGACTTGCCCAAAACGCGCAACGCCAAAGTCATGCGCCGCGTCATCCGCGCCGCGTACCTGGGCCAGGATGCCGGCGATGTGTCCTCATTGGAAAATCCGGCGGCGGTGGACGAGATTCGGCAGGCCCTTTGAACCGAGAGGGCCGCCACCGCCGATCCGTCGGAGTGTGTCTTAAAACCGTCACCGCGAGCCGCCGCCACGCCCTGCCCGAAAGGGGGGCGCTCCGCGCCGGGGGCGCGCTAGGCGGGCGGCGTGGCGGTCTTGTAGAGATTGCTTCGGCGGCTGCGCCGCCTACCCAGAAACTTGGGCCGTTGCCAGGTTGTGCCCGCCCGCCGATGAACTCGGCGGGCTACACCCCAGCGTCGGATGAATCCGACTAGCCCGATTCATCGGGCGCAGCGGAGTAGCGCAGCGAATTCATCGCCGCGC
>DATBWU010000266.1:0-19712 GCA_036514635.1 Anaerolineae bacterium
GCTGAATACAGCCGGATTCACGGGAGCACTCCCCCAAAAGACGGGGACTTCGTGCACCGCATGTGTCCGGCTTTGTGCTATCAGCCCGACGATTTTGCGAAGCACCCCGTAGCGCAGCGGAGTGGGCATCGTCGGGCGCAAACGACCTGACACCTTTTGCGTGCACACAAGCGAAGTGAGAGCATTCGGTAATTCGCGGGCAGCGCCCGGTGATGAATCACCGGGCTAAAAAAGCGAAGCCTGCTGAAGCAGGCTGTTTGCCGCTTCAGCCGGATTGATCCGGCTTTTCTTGATTAGCCCGACGATTTTGCGAAGCACCCCGTAGCGCAGCGGAGTGGGCATCGTCGGGCGATAGGCGTGAAGCAATTGCCGAACGCTCTCGAAGCATGTGATTTTGTAGGTCGCTCGCGTGACGGTATAATCTGGGCACGCCAGGGCGCATACAGCCACTACGGGGGAGGAGACATGCATCGCGCCATACGCCGGCCGCCGGCGCTGTCGATCGCCGCCATGGCGGTTCTTGCGTTGAGCGCATGTGCCGGACCCGATTCGTCGCCGATCTCTGTCGCGCCGATTGCATCGCTGTCGGCCAGCGCGGTCACGGAATCGGCTTCGGCTCTGCTTGCCACGCCGACCGCTTCGCCCGCCCCGCCCACTGAGACCCCAGCCGCCCCTCCCACGCCTGCGTTCGATCCGAATACGTGCCCCTTGACCGGACTGCCCGTCCAGGGGATCGATTGGTCGCAGCGGCGAGCCATTCTCGTGCAGATCGGCAATTCGCCGCCGGAGCGCCCGCAATCAGAGCTGGCACTGGCCGACGTTGTCTTCGAGCACCTGGCCGAAGGCGGTATCACCCGTTTCTCGGCGGCGTACCTGTGCCACGCTGCGCAGGACATCGGCCCGGTGCGCAGCGGGCGATTGATCAACCTGGAAAACGTGCCGATGCTGAATGCGATTTTCGCGTTGTCCGGCGCGAGCGATGGCGTGATGGCGCGTCTTTCCGCCTCGGAGGTTACGCAGACCTGGCTGATCAGTGACGGCGGCGATCCAGGTTTCCGCCGCCTGGAAGCGCGCAATCCGCCGTTCAATCTTTACACCTCGACCGAGGCCATCTGGTCCGCCGCGAGCGAGCGCGGTTGGATTCCAGGCGCGCGCATGACCGTGCTGCCGTTCGGCGACGCGCCATCCGGCGGCAGCCCGGCCACGCAGATCGACTTGCCGATCCGGCCCGGCATCACGGATGTGGCGTACACCTACGATACGGCAACGGGTCTGTATCTGCGCAGCATGGGCGGCTTCCCGCACACAGACGCCTCGACCGGGCAGCCTCTCAGCGCCGCAAATGTGCTGGTGATATACGCGCCGCACGCCGAGACGGACATCATTGAGGACAGCCTGGGATCGCGATCGGTTCAGATCGATTTGAGCAGCGGCGGTAGGGCGCAGCTCGCGCGAGATGGGCAGGTATACGAAGGAACGTGGTCGCGGCCCGATGTGCATACGTTCTTCGATCTGAAGGATGCGTCGGGGCAAGCGATGCGATTGAGGCCCGGCGTGACGTGGATTCAGGTGGTGCCTGTAGAGTTTGGGGGGGTGGTTAGGTGATGAGTAAAACGTAAAGAGTGAAATGTGATAAGAGAAGATGGGGTTCGTGCGGATTCTCCGGTCGCGCAGCTGATCGTCGCAAGCCTGCGGGTTGATGCAGATGGGCAGGCGGTGGAATCGGCGCGTGCGGCGTGCGGCGACGTCGATTGGGCGCGCTTTTTTCGCAGCGCCGACGGGCACGGCGTGACGCCGCTAATCGCGCACCGCTGGCAATCGCTGGATAGGATGGAGCACGTGCCGGACTTCGCGCGCGAGCGGCTCCTCTCGGCGCTCCGGCACAACGCCGAGCGCAACGCGCATATCCGCCGCGAGGCGGTCGATTACTGGCGATTGCTGACCGAGGCCGGTGTGCCGGCCATCGTCTTGAAGGGCTGGCCGCTCGTCGAGATGTTGTACGAATCGCCCGCGCTGCGCCATCTGTCTGACATCGATTTGCTGATCCCGGCGGATCGGTCGCGCGAGGGCCTGCGCGCGTTGGAAGCGGCGGGCCTGGAGCCGCTGCCGCGCAACCGCGAGGCGTGGGTCGAGAAGCATTTGCCCGCCTACTGGCGCTTGCGTGGCCGCCGCGTGACGTATCCGTTATCCGACCTGTTCGATCCGAATCACCCGCGATCCGTCGAATTGCATTTGCACGTGTGGGAGACGAACTTTCGCGGGCTACGTTTGCGCGATCCGATAGGCTTCTGGGAGCGCAGCCGATTGGCCGACGTGGCTGGCTGGCCGATGCGACTTCCTTCTCTAGAAGACACGCTGATTCACCTGTGTGTGCATTGGGCGTGCCACTGGATCGAGCGTGAAGCGCGGCTGAGCCAGCTGGTCGACGTGGATCGTTTTGTGCGCAAGTTTGCCGGGCGACTGGACTGGAACTTGATTCTTCGAGTGAGCCGCGCAGCGCAGGTGACGCGCTTTGTGTACGCCGCATTGGAAACGGCTCATCGCGTGCTCGGCGCGCCACTTCCGCCGGAGGAGTTCACTGCGCAATCGCGCGCAGGCTGCCCACCTCGACTGCGACACTGGATGGATCGCTACGCGGCGGAGGATGCCCTGGCAATGGACTCCGGCCGGCGCGACCACGGGATGGCGTATGTCCTGACGTGGCTGAGCGCGCAATCGGTCGGTGAGCGAGTGGGCATGTTGCGCTATGCGCTGCTCCCGCCGCGCGAGTTCATCATGGGGCGCTATGGGTTGAAGCGGCGCTGGCTGGCAATCCCGTTTTATCTGCCATACATCGCCGGCCGGACGCTCAACACGATGGGGCCGTTCGCGCGCGCGGTGACGCGCTTCGCCCGATTGGGGAGTCAGGCGTGAGCCGTGGCCCGTTGCGATGGCTCGCACTTCTCGTCTCGGCGCTCCTCGTCACATTCAACCTGCGCCGATTCCTCTTCACGCTTGCGGCCTTGAAACCCGACCGCGCCCGCATTCCACATTCCACATTCCGCATTCCGCATTCCGCATTCCGCATTCCGCATTCCGCATTCCGCATTCCGCATTCCGCATTAATTCTCGTTCCCTGTCGCAACGAGGCCGCCGCGCTGCCCGGCCTGATCGATGCGCTGGATCGATTGAACTACCCGGCCGATTGCCTGCGTGTGGCGCTGATCGACGACGGATCGACGGACGGCACGCGCGGGCTTATGGAATCGGCCGTTGCGCAGCGTCCGGGTTGGCAGGCGGTTGCGCACGCTGCCAACGTCGGCAAAGCGCGAGCGCTCAACGCCGCGCTCCGGCAAATCGCGTTCGGCGAAATCATCGTCGTCTACGATGCCGATCATCGGCCTGAGCCGGATTCGCTCAAGTGGCTGGTTGCCGCGTTCGACGATCCGTGTGTGGCCGGCGCGAGCGGGCGCACGGTTCCGGTGAATGCGACGGCCAGCCTGCCGGCGTATTACGCGACGGTCGAGGGCCTGGTGCACCAAATGATTACGATGCGCGCCAAGGACCGGCTCGATCTCGCGCCCGCGCTGCTCGGCTCGAACTGCGTCTATCGGCGCTGTGCGTTGGAAGAAGCAGGAGGCTTTCGGCCCGGCGCGCTGCTGGAAGACAGCGATCTCACGCTGGCCTTTGCACGACTCGGCTACCGGCTGCGCTTCGTGCCGGAGTCGGTGGCGCGGCATCAAGTGCCAGAGACGATCGAGGGCTACGTCAAGCAGCACGTGCGCTGGGGACGCGGCTTCAACGACGTGGCGCGCGATCACGTCGCGAGCACGCTGCGGGATGGGCGTTTACCGCTCCGGCTGCGTATCGAGTTGACGCTGTTTTCGCTGGGCTATCTGGATCGATTGGCCTTGCTGGCCGGAACCGGCCTGGCGATTCTGAGCCGCGCCGTGGGGCGACGCGGCGAAGGACAAAGGACGAATGACGAAGGGTTGAAAGGTGCTTTGAAGATCGCCGTGGCGATGCCATTTGTCCAGATCATCGTGGCTTTCGTTTCGGAGCGCGCGCCGCGCTCGATGTGGGTGCGCTTTCCGGCGATTCCGATCCTGTTTGGACTTGACGTGTGGGTTGCTGCGCGCTCGGTTGTGGAGTCGATGTTGAATCGGCCGCGCGTTTGGACGCAAACGAATCGTCAACGGATGAGATCAACGGATAGGAAGCGGACAAACGGATAGGCAACGAATAAACGAATGTCGTCAACGGATATGGAACGGACAAACGGATGGGCAACGGATGGGGTCAACGGATGGGCAACGGATAAACGGATGGCGGCAACGGATAACCAACCAACCAGCCAACTAACTAACATAGCTCACGCGCTTCGCGTGTCGGTCGTGATTCCTGTCCGCAACGGTGGGGTGCGTTTTCGCGGCTGTCTCGACGCGATCCGCACGTGTGATCCACCGCCATTCGAGGTGATCGTCGTGGACGACGGCTCGACCGACGATCCGGCCCGGGCCGCGCGCGAGCGGGGTGCGCATCTGCTCTCGACGGATCGCCCGGCGAGTGGTCCGGCGCGGGCGCGCAACCTCGGCGCGCAACACGCGGCCGGCGATGTGCTGCTGTTCGTCGACGCCGACGTCGCGCTTCACCCTGACGCCGTGGGCCGCGTCGTGCGCAACTTTCAATCCGATCCCGACCTGGCCGCGTGCTTCGGATCGTACGACGACGATCCGGCCGCGCCGAATTTTCTGTCGCAGTACAAGAATCTCTTTCATCATTACGTGCATCAATCGGCGCGGGCGGAAGCCTCGACGTTCTGGGCCGGCTGCGGCGCGATCCGGCGCGACGTGTTTCTGTCGGCGGGTGGATTCAGCCCGCGCTACGATCGCCCGGCGATTGAGGATATCGAGCTGGGCCATCGCCTGAAGATGTCGGGCTGCAAATTGCGACTCGATAAAGACCTGCAGGGCAAGCATCTGAAAAAGTGGACACTGCGCTCGCTGCTGAAGTCCGATATTTTCGATCGCGGCGTCCCGTGGACGGAGCTGATCCTGCGTGACGGCGCGTTCGTAAACGATCTCAATCTGCAAACGCACAACCGCGCCAGCGTGGTGATCGTGTACCTGCTGTTGATGACGCTGGCTGCCGGATTCATCTGGCCGGCACTCTGGCTGGCGTCGGGTGCGCTGGCGATCGTGCTGCTGGTGCTGAACCGAGCGGTTTATCGCTTGTTCGCCGTGAAGCGCGGGACTTTCTTCGCGCTGCGAGTCATTCCGATGCACTGGCTGTATTACACCTACAACGGCGTGTCGTTTGCCGTTGGACTCGGCAGGCACATCTGGACGCAGATACACGCGGATACACGCGGATTTCGTCTGTATCCTGCCTTCCTGTTGATCCTGCTGTTGGCGGCCGTCCTCCGATTTGCTTACCTGAGTTCCAGCAGCTTCTGGTATGACGAGCTATTGCAAGTCACGATCGCCTCGCAAAATCTCCCGGCGCTGATCGCGAAACTGGGCGAGCACGCGGCGATGCCGCTGGATTATCTGGTCACGCACGTTGTCCTGTTGCTGGGTCGCAGTGAGTTTTTGCTGCGTTTCCCGTCGGCGTTCTGGGGACTGCTGACTTTGCCCCTGGTGTATCAGATCGGGCGGCGGTTGTTCAATCGGGCGGTGGGCATTGCCGCGATGACAATGCTGGCGGTCTCAGGACTTCATGCGTTCTACTCGGCAGAGATGCGGCCCTACGCGCTGGTCACGTTTTTGGCCGCACTGTCGTTCTACGCTCTCATGCGCGCCTTGTCGACTCGCCGGTGGCGTGACTGGCTTGGATACAGCCTCGCCATCGCCGCGGGCGTGTTGACCCACTACTTCATGCTGTTTGTGATTGGCGCGCAGGGATTAATCGTCCTCGGCGTCGGGCTACCGGTGAGAAAGCCGGTTTCCTTGAGGAGCCGGGTTTCTCGATTCGGGCTGGCGCTTATGCCGGTGCTTGGCGCGTTGGCGCTCACACCCTGGTTCGGTTCAGTTCTGGACGTGGGACGCCTGTTTGCCCAGTCGATCGTCACGCCGGGAGCGATCCCGGCCAGCTCGTTGTTGGGCGAGGTACGCGGCGGCGCGACACCGATTGATCTGACTTTCTTTCAAGATCAACTGCTGGGCAGCCTCAGCGGCGGCGGGCCGATTTTGCCGATCGCCTTCCTGGTCTTGCTGCTGATGGGTATCGGCTTCGGACTGCGCCGCACACGCGCACAGACGATATTCCTTCTCACGTGGGCCATCGTTCCCTCCACGCTGATTGTGGTCTTTCTGTATACTCGTGGCACGTTCTTCGCCGTTCGATACATCCTGTTCGCGCTCCCGGCGCTGCTGATCCTCATTGCGTTCGGTATCGCGGAAACGATACGGACACTCCAACGCGCGCAGCGCGCAACACGCTTCACGCCTTTTGTCGCGGCAGCCGCCTCGGTCTTGCTGCTCGCGCTCGTCTGGCATCGCGCCGTACTCTCCGTGTCTGCGCCGCGCGAAAACTGGCGCGAGGCGGGTCGATTCCTATCGGACGCTGTGCGCCCCGGCGATCAAGTGATTCTGCCGCCGCGCGGCGACCTGATCCTGTTCTACGCTCCGTCGCTGGCCGCCGAGATTCGACCTTCTGATGATCCGGCCGATTTACCGAACCGTCTGGAGCCGGGCAGGCGGGTGTGGTTGGTGGTGACGAAGTACGCCCTGCAGACGGCATATCGGGTGTGGGCCGAGGCGCGATCCAGTGTCGAGTATCGCGTGGACGATGCGGTTCAAGTTTTCCTGATGGAGGATGCGACCAGCCAGGCCGATCTGCTGCGCGCCTCACGGCCGATCGAGCCGCCGAGGACGTGGCCGGCGTGGGCTGCGCTGGCGGATCAAAACGAGGTGGTCGGCGATGTCGATATGTCGGTGGAGCAATACCGGCACGCGATCACGCTGGCGGCTTCACCTGAACAGGCGATTAGCCTGACGCTGTCGCTGGGTGATGTCTTGCGTCGAGCGCGCCGCTTTGACGAAGCGCTGGCGGAGTATCAGCACGTGGCGACGCTGGATGCGAGTCGTGTGGAGGCGCGCGTCGGTGCGGGTCGGGTCTACCTGGAGCAGGGACGCTTAGACGAGGCGCGTGCGCAGTTCGTGGAGGCGCTGGCCCTCGATCCGCAATCCTACGCGGCCAATCTATTTTTGGCTGAATCGTATCAGCGCGCCGGGCAACTCGATCAGGCAGAGCATTTCTATGCCCTCGCCGCCGAACGCGTGCCGGAGTTAATCGCGCCGCCCTGATAAAGGATTTCATCCACGAAGGACACGAAGAGAGACTAAGGGCTTGTTCAGGAGCAACTTCCGGTTTGAGACGAAGGACAAACGACAAAAGACCAAAGCCTTCGTCATTCGTCATAGTAATGGGAAGTTATTCTTGGACGACCGCAAGAGTTTCAACTTCGTGATGCTTCGTGTTCGTGGATCATTCTCCGATGGAAAACGTCGAAAGCACGCCTTACGCTTCACGCCTTACGTTTTACGATTGGGTGCAGCGCCTCGGGTCGGTGCTGCTTCAACCCGCCTGGGCGATCTTTTCGCTGTCGCTTGTTCTCACCATGCTGCCTGTTCAGTGGGTCGATGCCACGTGGGTGCCGCAGGGTGACGAGCCGCATTATTTGCTGGCCGCGCACAGCCTGGCCGTCGACGGCGACCTGGACGTGGGCAACAATTACGCGCAGCGTGACTTCGCGTCGTTCTATCCCGGCCCCCTCGCCGGGCACGTGCGAACCGGCGTCGATGGCCGATCGTACCTGTCGCACGACATCGGACTGCCGATCCTGATCGCGCCGGCATACGCGCTCGGCGGGCGCGGCGGTGTGACGATATTCCTGGCGGCGATTGCGGCGCTGGTCGCGGTCAATGTTTACCTGCTGGCGTATCAGGTCGCCGGCAACCGGAAAGCCGCGACGGCCACGTGGCTGGCCTTGATGGCAGCGCCATTGCTGTCTGTGTACGCCTATCTTGTCTACCCGGAGATGATCGCTGCGCTGCTCGTCATCTGGACGGCCCGCCAATTGATTCCTCACCCATCACGCATCACGCATCACGCATCACGTTTTACGCTTTACGCAGCACCGATCACTGTGGGGGTCACACTGGCGATCTGTGTTTTGCCCTGGCTGTCGGCGCGCTTCATTCCAATCGCGGTGTTTCTGGCACTGTGGGCCGTGTGGCACTGGCGACATGATCGCCGCCGCGTGGCGATCGCGATTGGCGTGCCGCTGGCTTCGCTGATCGGCTACGTTGTCGCGAATGCGTGGATGAATGGTGGCGGGCCGGGCCTGGCCGATTTCAACGGCGGGCAAGTGGCGCGCGGTTTGCAGGGATTCACGCTGGAGCGTGTGGCGCGCGGCCTGGCCGGCTGGTGGCTCGATCAGCAGCGCGGCGTGCTCGTCTATTCGCCGGTGTATGTCATCGCGCTGATCGGGTTGCCGGCGCTGTGGCGGCGGATGCGCTGGGCAGGACTTGCAGTGCTCACGCCGCTGCTGGTCGCCTACACATCGACCGTGGCGTGGGGCGGGTTCTGGGTCGGCTGGGAGCTATCGGCGCGTTATCTCGTCGTTGGCCTGCCGCTGCTGGCCGCACCGATGGCGCTGGCATTCACACACATACGCGGCTTCATCTTTCGTGGACTGGCGGTGTTGCTGTTGTCGATCAGCATCTTGAATACGCTGCTGGTCCTGGCTTCTCCCGGCTACTACGCTTATCGCGAATCGATCGTTCAGTTCTACGATCGGTGGACTGGAGCCGACGTTGGACGCATCCTGCCCGCGATGGGGGGCGGCGGAAAAGTCGATCCCGATCCCGACGCTCCCTCGGCGGCGACGGTTGTGACGGACGGCGACCGATCCACATGGCTCGCACCGGCCGGATCGCCCGGCGTGGTCGTGCAGAGTGCGGCGCTCGAGGATCTGACGATCGGATCGTACGCATTGCAGTTCGACGCGCGAGCCGGACACGCGCGGGCCGCCGACGCGCCGTTACTGTCGGCCGATGTATTCTCTGGCGAAGGTGTCTTGTTGCTGCACCGTGTGCTCAATCGCTCGGACTTCGCCGGCGAGAGTTCGTACCGATCGTTCGCGCTTCCATTTCGAAGCCCGTTCTATAACAAGTGGAGTTATCCGGTCTACGTGCAAATCTCCAGCAGCGGCCTGGCCGATGTGTGGGTGTCGGCCCTGAGCGTGACCGCGGATGCGGGACCGACGTGGGGCGTGACCGGCGCGTGGATCGGGCTGATCGGGCTGGCGGTCTTCGCGTTCAATCGGGCGGTTCCAAAGTCACTCATTAGACCCGATCGGAAATAAGCCGATCCACGAAGACACACGAAGCAACACAAAGGGAATCTGGCCCATCTTCGTGCTCCTTCGTGTGACTTCGTGGAGCAACTCCGGTTTCCGATAGAGTCTATTGAACCGCAGAGGTCGCTGAGAAGTTGACGCATGGTTACTTCGAAGTTGCTCGCCTTCTTCCAACATGGCTTCGTGCTGGCGCGATCGTATAAGTTGAACTTCGCGGCGAAGTATTTCACGACGCTCGTCACCGTCGTGTTTTACCTGTTCCTGGCCGAGCTGTTCCGGCGAATGAACGTGGCGCTGCCGCCGGGCACTGACCCGCTGATCACTGATCCACTGGTCACTGGCCCACTGACCACTGATTACTTCACCTTCCTGCTGGTCGGCGGCGCGTTTTCAAAGTACGTCGAGATCAATATGCGCACACTGCCGGACACGCTGCGCGAAGAGATGCTGGTGGGAACGCTCGAACCGCTGCTATCCACCGCCACGCCGACGACGCTGGCGCTGCTCGGCCCGTCGCTGTTCATTCTCGTCGAGGGCACGCTGCTGGTCACCGTGCAGCTGGTGATAGGCGCGTTCTTCGGCGCAGACTTCTCACGGGCGAACTGGCCGGCCGCCGTGTGCCTGACGGGATTGATGGTCGGCTGTTTATTCTGCTGGGGCGTGATCTCGGCGGCGTTCACGTTGCGCTACAAGCGACAGGACCCAGTCAACAATATCGTCGGCGCGATCACCTACGTGTTCAGCGGCGTGTTCTTTCCGGTGTCGATGCTGCCGCCGGCGATGCAGGTCATTTCGTATCTGCTGCCGTTCACGTACGGCCTTCAGGGATTACGCGGCGCGCTGCTGAACGGGCGCGGGCTGATCGAGTTGGGACCGGACGTCGCGGCGTTGTTGATCTTCACGGCCGTTTTGTTGCCGATCGCGCTCTTCTCGATTCGCGGAGCGACGCGCTACCTGAAGCACAGCGGAGCGCTGGGACATTACTGATTGTTGATTGTGGATTTTAGATTGCTGATTGGGAGCGGGGGCGCCTTCAATCATCAATCCGCAATCAACAATCGGCAATCCACAATTGATGGGGGGAGATGAGTATGGAGCGGGTGGTGATCATCGGCGGAGGGCCGGCCGGGTTGACGGCGGCGTACGAGTTGGGCAAGGTGGGCATCCGGTCGGTTGTGCTGGAGAAGGGATCGCGCGTAGGAGGGCTGGCGCGCACCGAGGAATACAAAGGTTATCGGATGGACATCGGCGGCCATCGCTTCTTCACGAAGGTCGGCGAGGTCGAAGCGCTGTGGCGCGAGGTGCTCGGGCCGGACTTCGTCAAGCGACCGCGCCTCAGCCGCATCTACTACAATCGCAAGATGTTCCTGTACCCGTTGCGCTTCGGCGACGCGCTGTCGAAGCTGGGACTGGCGGAGAGCGCGCGGATCGTGCTGAGTTACGTTCGCTCGTGGCTCCTCCCGGATCGGCCCGAGCACACATTTGAAGAATGGGTGTCGAACCGCTTTGGCCGGCGGCTGTTCGAGATTTTCTTCAAGTCGTACACGGAGAAAGTGTGGGGCATCCCGTGCAGCGAGATCGGCGCGCAGTGGGCGGCGCAGCGAATTCAAAGCCTGTCGCTCCCGCGTGCGGTGTGGAGCGCCGTGTTCGGCCAGCGCGGCGGCAAGGTCAAGTCGCTGATTCAAGAGTTTCACTATCCGCGTCTCGGCCCCGGCATGTTGTGGGAACGGGTGGCCGAGATCGTCGAGTCGCGCGGCAGTACGGTGCGCCTGAACGTCGAGGTCGTGCGCGTCTTGCATCGCGGCGGCCGGGTGAACGGCGTCGTGATTCGCGGGGATGGTTGTGAAGAGACGATCGAGGCCGGCGCGATTATCTCCACCATGCCCGTCAGCGATCTGATCGCGCGACTCGATCCGCCCGCGCCGGACGACGTGCGCGCGGGCGCGGATCGCTTGACCTATCGTGATTTCCTGACGGTGGCGCTGATCATCAATCGCGCCGAGGTGTTCCCCGACAACTGGATTTACGTTCACGCGCCGGATGTGCAGGTGGCCCGCATCCAGAACTTCAAGAACTGGAGCCTGGACATGACCGCCGATCCGGCTAAGACCTGTCTCGGCTTAGAATACTTCTGCACGGAAGGCGACGCGCTGTGGCGACTGAGCGATGCCGATTTGATCCACCTGGCGTCCAACGAGCTTGAGCGGATCGGCCTGGCGACGACCTCCGACGTGATCGATGGCGTGGTGTTCCGCCAGCCGAAGGCGTATCCGGTGTACACCGGCGAGTATCAGGCGCATCTCGAAAACATTCGCCGCTTTCTGGCGCTGATCCCGAACGTGCAGACGGTCGGGCGCAACGGCTTACATATGTATAATAATCAGGACCATTCGATGCTTACGGCGATGCTGGCCGTGCGCAACCTGCTCGGCGAGCAGCATGATGTGTGGTCGGTCAATGTCGAGCGATCGTACCACGAGGAAGTGCGATTGCCGTCGCAGACCCAAAGCGAGACCGGCCCGCGCGCCGGGCAGCCTGTGTTGGGCGGCATCGGGACGGCGTCGCTCGATTGAGAGACCATCTCAAGTGGAGGTTTTTATGCAGGTTGCATCGCAGTTTCGGCAGTTGCTTGAGGACGAGTGGGAGTTCGTGATCCAGGATGATCCCTTGTATGCCACGCAGTGCGGAGATCATCGTTACGATGATCGACTGCCGTTAGTGTCCGAGGCCGATTACGCCCGGCGGCTGGACTCCATGCGCGCCTTCCGTAATCGGCTGCGGGCGATCGACCGGGATGCGCTCGATCGCAAGGAGCGATTGAATTACGACATTTTCGGACTCGTGCTGGACAACGAAATCGGCGAGTTGGAATTTCGCGCGTACCGGCTGCCGATCGCCAAGGTGGGCGGCTTTCATTCCTCCTTTGCCGATCTGCCCGAATACGCTCCGCTGGAAACGCAGAAGGATTACGAGAACTACATTGCCCGCTTGACTGCGTTCAAGGCGTATGTGGAAGGGCACATCGGCGTGATGCGCACCGGCATCCGCGAAGGGTACGCGCCGCCGCGCGCCACGCTGGAAGGCGTCGAAGACGCGATCCGGCCGCACCTCGTCGAGGAGGCTTCGCGCAGCGTCTTCTTCAAGCCGTTCGAGAACTTTCCGAAGAGCATCGATCCGGCTGAACAGCCCCGGCTTGCCGAAGCGGGTCGAAACGCCATCTTGGGGTCGATCGTGCCGGGTTATCGGGCATTGCTGGCGTTTCTCGTCGACGAATACCTGCCCGCCGCGCGCGCCGACGTGGCTGCATCGTCGCTGCCGAATGGCCGCGCCTTCTACGAGCATCGTGTCCGTTACTTCACGACGCTCGACGTATCGCCCCAGATCATTCACGACATTGGCCTGGCCGAGGTGAAGCGCATCCGATCCGAAATGGAGGACATCGTCCGCCGCGTCGGTTTCCAGGGCGGCTTGCGCGACTTCATCCACTTCCTGCGCACGGACGGGCGCTTCTACGTCGATGCGCCCGATGCGCTGATGAAGGAAGTCGCCTTGATTCTGAAAAAGATGGACGGCGAGCTACCGCGATTGTTCAAGACGCTGCCGCGCACGCCGTATGGCATCAAACCGGTTCCCGATTACATCGCGCCGTTTACGACGACCGCGTATTACTTTCCGCCGGTCGGCGACGGCTCACGCGCCGGCATTTACTACGTGAACACGTACGATCTGAAGAGCCGCCCGCTGTACGAGCTGGAAGCGCTGTCGCTGCACGAGGCCGTGCCGGGCCATCACTTGCAGATCGCGCTCCAGCAGGAGATCGAGGACATGCCGAAGTTTCGCCGCTTCGGATGGATCACCGCGTTCGGTGAAGGTTGGGCGCTGTACACCGAGCGGCTGGGATTGGAAGTCGGTTTCTATCAAGACCCGTACAGCGACTTTGGCCGGTTGACCTACGACATGTGGCGCGCGTGCCGCCTGGTGGTGGACACCGGTATGCACGCGCTGGGCTGGACGCGCCTACAGGCCATCGACTTCATGGCCGACAATACCGCGCTGACTCTGCTCAACATTGCCAACGAAGTCGATCGCTACATCGCCTGGCCGGGGCAGGCGCTGGCGTACAAGATGGGTGAATTGAAGATTCGAGAGCTGAGAGCGCTGTGCGAGCGCGAACTCGGCGCGCGCTTCGACCTGCGCGAGTTTCACGACGTGGTGCTGCGCGACGGCGGCGTTCCGCTGGCGGTGCTGGAAGCCAGTGTCAAGACGTGGCTGACTGAGCGTAGAGGCACGTAACCCCCGCAGTTTATTGGACTTTATCGGACACAAACCTGATCCACGAAGATACACGAAGAACCACGAAAATGCCGGCTATCTTCGTGCCCTTCGTGTAACTTCGTGGAGGAAATCCATGATTATCTGCGTCGATCATCTATCCAAGACTTACACCGCTTACGGGCGACAAGTGCTCGCTGTGCGTGACGTGTCGTTCGAGGTCGAGCGCGGCGAGTTATTCGGCCTGTTCGGATCGAACGGCGCGGGCAAAAGCACGCTCGTGCGCATCCTGGCGACGCTGCTCGCGCCGACGCGCGGCACGGCGACGGTCAACGGCTTCGACATCGTGCGTGACGAGCTGAGCGTGCGCGCCTCGATTGGCCTGGTCGCCAGCGATGAGAGATCGTTCTATGGGCGGCTGACCTGCCGCCAGAACCTGTCGTTCTACGCTGCGCTCCAGAACGTGCCGCGATCACACATCAAATCGCGCATCGAGCGCGCACTCGAGCTGTTCGGCCTGCTGCCCAAGGCCGATGCGCCGTTCCAGTCGCTTTCGACCGGGCAGAAGCAACGGCTCAACATGGCCCGCGCGCTGGTGCATGATCCGCCGATCCTGTTCCTCGACGAGCCGACGAAGAGCATGGACGTGCAGACCAGCGACTTCGTCAAGGCGCTGATCAAAGACGAGCTGGTCGCCCGGCAGCGCAAGACGATCGTGTTCATCAGCCACGAGCTGTACGAGATGGACAACTTCTGCGATCGCGTCGCGATTCTGGCCGAGGGGCACTTGCGCGCGATCGGCACGCCGGACGAGCTGAGCGCGCGCATCCCGCGCCGGGCGATTTATCGCGTCGAAGTGGAGGGCGATGCGGAACGGATCGCCGCGCGCTGGCAGTCGCTGCCGAAGGTCGAAGCGGTGTCCGAAGTGTCGCGCGGCCCGACGATCACGGCATTCGATGTCACGCTGGCCGACGAAACGACGGGCGTGTGGCTGGACGTGCTGCGGGAAGTCGGTGCGTGCGGCGGGCGGGTGGAAGAGTATCGGCGCGTGGATGACGGCTCGCTGCGCGACGTGATCAAGCACTTCACCGCATCCCCGTGATGCGCGCGGTGATTCAATCGTTCAAGCCCAGAATCTCTTGCTCGAGCCGGCTCATCCGCGCCTGTATGTCCGGCGCAACGGCGTGCTTCTGGACGAGGCGCTGCGGGTGATCGGCCCGGATGTAGTGGACGAGGATGGCCCGCCTGGGGAAGTCGGTCGTATTCGCGCCGCCCGTATGCCAGCAGTGTCCGTTGAACACGAGAACGTCGCCGGCCTTCCCCTCGACTGTGATCTCGTCGGGATGCGGCGCGCGCGTGTCGGCCATTGCCTCTTTGGGTGGTCGGCTCGCGCGATGGCTTCCCGGCACCACGCGCGTCGCGCCGTTCCGGCGGGTGAAGTCGTCGAGCATCCAGATGGCGGTGCACACAAAATAACCGGAGGCGTCCGGCCTGGCTCCGTGATCGGCGTCGGTATGGAAAGGCATCTGCGGATCGGAGCGTGGCGGAACCGCTCGCGCGTTAAGCATACTCAAGCGGATGCGTGGCCCGATCACGGCTCGAACGGCGTCGAGGATCAACGGGTGGGTGAAGAGCGATCGAAATAGATCACCTTTGTTGACCAGGTTCGCCAGGCGCCTGGCATTTGGCTCGATGTAGTTTTCCGTGCCGGCCTGTCCGCCCTCTTCGGTCCAGAGTTCTTCGAGCCGGGCGATGAGCTGGTCGATCTGATCGCTTGAAAGCACGCCGCGTAGCACGATGTACCCATCGCGTTCGAGCTGCTGTTGAGCATCCATGCGGATATTCCTCCGGTGGGCTGGCATGACTGTAGCACCGCTATCTACGTTCGTCAATCTGCAGACGGGGTTCTGAATGAGCCTTACCAAACTTCTGGCCTTCACGCGGCATTCGCTCGCGCTGGCCGCATCGTACAAACTGAACTTCGCCAGCCGTTACGTGGCGATGATCGTGTCGGTATTGTTTTTCTATTTTCTCGATCAGATGTTCAAGCGTGCAGGCGTGCGCGCGGTCGAGGGCGGCTCGTATTTCGCGTTCCTGCTGGTCGGCGGCGCATTCTTGAAGTATCTGGATGTCGCCATGCGGTCGTTCGCCGAGAACCTGCGCGAAGAGATGCTGATGGGCACGCTCGAACCCTTGCTGGCGACGGCCACGCCGACTCGCCTGGCGCTGCTTGGCCCGTCGGCGTGGATGTTGATCGAAGGCACACTGCTGGCGATGTTTCAACTGCTCGTCGGGGCATGGTTCGGCGCGGACTTCTCGCGAGCGAACTGGCTGTCGGCGGTCGGCGTTGTGTTGGTGAGCCTGATCCCGCTGCTGTGTTGGGGAATCCTCTCCGCCGCCTTCACACTCATTTTCAAGCGCAGCGATCCGGTGACCTTCGCTGCGGGCGCGATCGCCTACGTGTTCAGCGGCGCGTTCTTCCCCGTATCGATCCTGCCGCCGTTCGTGCAGGTCATCTCGTATCTGCTGCCGTTTACGTATGCGATGCACGGCCTGCGGGCGGCGCTCTTGACCGGCGCGGCCCCGGCCGACGTGATGCCGGATGTGCTTCCACTGATCGCCCTCTCAGTCGTGCTGCTGCCTCTATCGTTGTGGGCGCTGCGTTTCGCCATCGCGTACGTGAAGCGCACGGGCGAATTGGCACATTATTGATTGCGGATTGTAGATTGCGGATTGCGGATTGTAGATTGTGGATTGCGGGTTAAGGATTGAAGATTGCCCAGTCCCACACGTTTTACGTTTCACGTTTTACGCTTCGCGCTTCTCCTTGCGTTCCTCTTCAGCGCTGTTTACGTGCTGGTCGCCTTCACGCGCATCCTCTATCCCTACGACATCGACTTCATCGAAGATGGCATGTTGATGCAGTCGCTGCGCGCCGCGAGCGGACAGCCGGTGTACGCGCCGCCGAGCGTCGAGTTCACGCCGCACGTGTACATGCCGCTCTACATGTGGTTAGGCGGGCTGCTCTTCAAGTTCACCGGCCCCAGTTACGTGCCGCTGAGGCTGCTGTCGTTCGGCGCGACGCTGGCGACGGCGCTGATGATCTACCGGATTACTCGGCGCGAGAGTGGCCGGCGTTGGCTTGGGCTGGCTTGCGCAGGATTGTGGCTGGGCGGTTATCGGATCGCCGATGGCTGGTACGAACTGGCGCGCGTCGATTCGCTGTTTGTCGCGCTGTCGCTGTGCGGCCTGCTGATCGGTATCGATATGCGAGCATCCAGGCGCGGCATCATCCTGGCCGCGCTCGCCATGGCGCTGGCGTTTCTCACCAAGCAAACGGGCGTCATCTTTGCCACCGGGTTGGCGATCTATTTGCTGATGTCGAGCGGGCGGCGCGCGGGGCTGTTCGTCGGTGTGTACGGCGCGCTGGTGATCGCGTCGCTGGTCGCGCTCAATGTGTCAACCCAGGACTGGTTCAGTTACTACGTATTTCGTATTGCGGCATCCAACCCGGTCGAAGCGGGGCGCGTGGTAGATTACGTGCGCATCGAGTTGTTCGGGTTGATGGCCGGCCTGAGCCTGGTGGCCGCTGTAACAGGGTGGTTATGCTTCAGGCGATCGGGCGTGATGGCAATTCGCGAGCAGCCCTGGCTGATCGGGATCGGGGCGGCTGTGGCCATCAGCGGCCTGGGCCGGGCATCGGTCGGCGGGGCGATGAACAACCTGATGCCAGCCTACGCGCTATTGTGCCTGTCGCCGGCGTTGCTGATGAAGGAGTTGACGAAGGACGAGGCACGCGCGACGAACAAAAAAGTCCGTCCTTCGTCTTTTGTCCTTCGTCTGTCGTCCCACCCAACTGAGCTCGTCGCGGCGCTGATCATCCTTCAGTTCGCGCTCGGCGTTTATAACCCCCTGCGCTTCATCCCAAGCGCCGCCGTGCGCCAAGCTGCCGATCGGCTGATCGCGCGCATCGCAGCGACTCCCGGCGAGGTGTTCGTGATGATGCATCCGTATTATGCGCTGCTGGCGGGCAAAACGCCCTCGGCGCAGATCGCGGCAGTCTGGCATTCGCGCGGTCGAGGCGTGATGCCGCTGCCGGATGATCTGGTCGAGCGGATCGAGCACCGGTATTATGCCGCCGTCATCTCCGACGAAACTCCATTCGAGATCGATCCGCCATTGGCGAAGTTGCTCGAGGCGAATTACAGTCGCCAGGTGCTGCCCGCCGACGAATCACCGCCGACGCTGACGGGTATGTTTGCGCGACCGGCGGTGATGTACGTCCCTCGTGGAGATGCGCCGTGAATGGCGAGAGGGTTGGACGGTTGGTTGGATGGTTGGATGGTTGGGTGGTTAGTTGGTGAGTTGGTTGACGGCGGCGATGATGCCATCGGGATCGGACCCGAGGTACAGGCGGTGCAGGCTGGCGATCCGCAGCAGGTGATGCAGCGTGATGGTGTTGTGCTCCAGTCTCGCGGCGTCGTTCCAGTAGGCCGTGTTGGCTGCGACGATCGGCAGCACCTCCGGCATGTGGGTTACGGCAACACGGGTTTCCGGTGCGGCGTGCCGCTCGACGAAGCACAGGTGGATCGACGCGGGCGTGATCAGTGTCTCGACGATTCGGGATGGATGCGCGGCGCGCAGGTTCACGATGGTCTTCTGCTGTTCGCGCGCATGCACTGCTTGCCCGCGATATTCCGGGAACCAGGCCAGCACGTCGTCCCGAAGTTTGACTTCCCCGATCGGATACCCGCCGACGACGAGTGAATCTCCCTCACGTTGCAGGAGAGCCATGCCATCGGCCAGGAAAGCGTACCCGGCGCGCGCCAGGCGCAGCGCGGTGGTGGACTTGCCGATGTTGTGCGTGGCGACCATGACGATAAGGCGCTGCCGCTCCACATCGAACGCGCACGATGCGTGCAGCATGGCCCATTCGGTCAAGACCATATTCAGCACGTAGTGATCGAGGAAGTAGCGACTGACGAAGCGCGCATCGTGTGCCAGCGCAGGCGACAGGAAGACGCACGCCTCGCGCGACTGAAGATTGGCGAAACCGCGCCCCCACTCGCCGGCCGATAGCGTGATCCAGTCTTCCAGGCCTGAATAGACCAATCGATCGGCCAGGTCGTCCGGTATGGGTTCGCGCGGCCCTCGGTCGGCGACGATGCACCGAATCCGGATGGGCCGACCCCGTTGGATATCGGAGCGGCTATAGCGTGCCGCCGACAGTCGCGCAGCGGCGAGCACGCCTTCGTCGTTCGAGGAGATCGTCGCCGGAATGCCGTAAGGCGCGCACTCGAAAACGTGCGTCTGCGCGTTCGCGCGGCGCGACCAGAAGTCGTCGGTCGGGACGATGGGCGGCAGTTCGGTCGTCATGGGTGATTCTCAAAGGTGATGCGTGAAACGTGAAATCACGTTTTACGCATTACGTTTCATTCCGCCCAGTTCAAACTCTGGGTAGTCTCCCGCCATCGTGTTGGTCTCACCGCCGAGACGCAGAGAGCGCAGAGATTCTGAATTTGCTCAGTGTTCTCCGCGCCTCTGCGGCGAAAAGCGCGCCAAGTGCTATCGCCAACACTGAAGAGGGAGACCATCAAACTCTGCCAGAAGTGGAAAGTGATCGGACGCAACGTTGACGGCTTCGATGTCGTCCACGACGCGGCAGGCGCGCAGGGCAGGCGCGAGCGTCGCATCCGCCAGGATGTAATCGTAGCGGGTTGTGCGGTTGTCGGGCATCCACGTGAAGCCATCGTCGTTGGGATGCAATCGCCGAAAGCAATCGACGTAGCCCGCTTTGAGCAGGCGCGGGATTGCCAATCGAAAAATCAGGTTGAGCTGCAAAGCCATCACGCGCCTCATGCGCGGAGGGTTATTGCGTTGCAGCACACGGTCGCCCGGCCCGATCGCGTTCAGGTCGCCTGCGATCAGATGCGGCCCGGGTCGGCGCGCGCGGATCAATTTGACCAGTTTGCCCACAGCCTGCCAGCGGCGGACCTCGAAGGGAAGCAGCAGGTAGGGCAGAAGGTGGACGTTGTAAAGGGTAACCTCACCCCCTTGACCCCCCTCTCCCGCGCCTTCGGCCTGGGAGAGGGGGGAG
>DATBWU010000267.1:0-7003 GCA_036514635.1 Anaerolineae bacterium
GCGCGGCGATGAATTCGCTGCGCTACTCCGCTGCGCCCGATGAATCGGGCTAGTCGGATTCATCCGACGCTGGGGTGTAGCCCGCCGAGTTCATCGGCGGGCGGGCACAACCTGGCAACGGCCCAAGTTTCTGGGTAGGCGCAAAGCGACGAAGCAATCTCGCCGCACAAGACCGCCACGCCGCCCGCCTAGCGCGCCCCCGGCGCTCCGCGCCGGACAGGGCGTGGCAGCGGCTCGCGGTGACGGTTTTGAGACACACTCTGCGAGCGCTCTGCGCCCTCCGCGTCCTCTGCGGTTAAATTCAGAATAGTGATGGACGGCATCCTCATCATTGATAAACCGTCGGCTTGGACCTCGCACGATGTCGTCGCCAAAGTGCGGCGACTGACGAGGCTCAAGCGCATCGGCCACACCGGCACGCTCGATCCGATGGCGACCGGGGTGTTGGTGGTGTGCCTGGGCCAGGCCACACGCATCGTCGAGTACCTGGTCGGCCACGACAAGCGCTACCGCGCGACGATCCGGCTCGGCATCGAGACGAACACTTACGATGCAGACGGCCGGATAACCTTGCAGCACTCCGTCGCCGTGAGCGAAGCCACGCTGCGCGAGGCGCTGTCGAAGTTCGTCGGCGAGATCGCGCAAGTGCCGCCGATGTATTCGGCGCTCAAGCGTGGCGGGCAGAAGCTGGTCGATCTGGCGCGCCAGGGTGTCGAGGTCGAGCGCGAGCCGCGCAAAGTCACAATCTACTCGATCGACGTGCTCGCCTTCGACCCACCCGATCTGGCCATCGACGTGCACTGTTCGACCGGCACGTACATCCGCTCGCTGGCGCACGATGTCGGTCGAGCGTTGGGCTGCGGCGCACACCTGGCGGCGTTGACGCGCACGGCGGCGGGTCGCTTCACGCTCGATCAGGCCATATCGCTGGAGCAGCTCCAAGCCGCCGTCGCGGACGGATCGTGGACGGCATTGCTGCGCCCACTCGATGCGGCCTTGACCGAGTTTCCGGCCGTCACTTTGAGCGAGACCGATGTCGAACACATGCGGCATGGTCTGGCGGTGCCCCATCCTCTCTCGAACTCGGTTGAAGCCCAACTCGTTCGCGTGTATGATCCGGCCAGCCGGCTGGTCGGGCTGGTGCGCGTCCACCGCGCCGCCAGAGAACTGCGACCGGAAAAAATCTTCGCAGGACCGGAAACTAATGGGACACGGACGAACACGGATGAACACTGATATTTGTGGCTCTCCCGGCTTCGGCGGGAATTGAACCGCAAAGAACGCCAAGATTTTCTAGGGCTTTGCGCTCTTTGCGCCCTTTGCGGTAAGGCTTTTCACAGTGAATCCGGTAGAGCCTTCCGTGTTCATCCGTGTCTATAAATCCACATGCGGGTCGTCTATTCGCTGCCTGACGCGCAACTTCATCAAGACAGCGTCGTCACCATCGGCGCGTTCGACGGTGTTCATCTGGGCCACCGCGCTGTGATTGACAGCGTCCGGCAGGCGGCACTGGCCTGTGGATGTGCCTCGGCCGTGGTGACGTTCTTTCCGCATCCCAGCGTCGTCCTGGGCCGCGCCGAGCCGTTCTACCTGACCTCGACCGAAGAGAAGATCGCCGCGCTGGAGACGTTGGGCATCGATTGGGTCGTCGTCATGAACTTCACGGTGGAGATGTCCCACACGCGCGCCGCCGATTATGTGTCGATGCTGATCGATCATCTGCACATGCGAGAGGTGCACGTGGGGTATGATTTCACCTTCGGCTACAAGCGCGAAGGCACGGTCGCATTTCTGGAGCGCATGGGCGCGGAGCGCGGCTTCCGCGTGCACCCCATCCAGGCGTTGACCAACGGCGACGAGCCGATCAGCAGCACGGGCATCCGCCGGGCGCTGCGCGAGGGGAACGTGGAACTCGCGGCGCACTGGCTGGGCCGCCCGTTTCGACTGAGCGGGACGGTCACGCGCGGCGAAGGCTCTGCCGTGCAACTGGACGTATGGCCGGAACACGCTATTCCGGCTGATGGCGTGTATACCTGCCGGGCGGAAGCCGGCGGCGCGAAGACGGCTGCGCTGGTCACTATCGGTACACAAGTCATGGCGGAGAAGAAATCGATCCGCAGCGTGGCCGCACAGCTGCGAGAGATGGAACGTCACCGTGAAGGTGAGCGCGTTTCACTCGAGTTCCTCGCGAGACTGCGCGGCGCGACCGGCAAACCAGCTTAGCCAAAGGATGAACACCATGACTCCCGAACGCGACATTTACCTGCTGAATCCCAAGATACTCAGCCCCGAAGTGATCGCCGTCGCTTTCGCCAAGACCAGCCGATCGCCGGAATCGTTCCGCGACATCGCCGCCGAACTGACCGACGAGAAGTCGTCGGAGTTCCACGAGAAGTGGGTCGTGGGCTACGGGCACGCGAGCGTCGCCGAGCACGCCGTGTTGCACATCGCGTTCGAGAACGTGTCGCGGCTGGCGGTCGAGTGCATCGAGAGCAACCGCCTGGCCTCGTACACCGAGAAATCGACGCGCTATCAGGTGTTCGACCGTGACGCCTACTATACCCCGGCGACCCTCGCCGCGTCGAAGCACGCCGACCTGTATCACGACACCATCCGCGCGCTGTTCGACGCTTATTTCGACAGCATCGAGCCGGTGCGGCGGGTGATCCTGGAGCAATATCCCCGCAGAGACGGCGAGAGCGAGAAGAAGTACGAGGGCCGCATCCGCAGCAAGTGGATCGACAACTGCCGCTACCTGCTGCCGTCGGCGACGCTGGCGAACCTGGGCATGACGGCCAACGCGCGCGTGATGGAGCACGCTATCAGCAAGATGATGTCACATCCGCTAGAGGAGGTGCGCGACATCGGTGCAGGGGTGAAACGTGTGGCGCAGGCCGAAGTGCCAACGCTGCTGAAGTACGCCGGTCGGGGTGATTATCTGGTGAAGATAGAGGATGGAAGTTGGAAGGTGGAAGTTGGAGACTCGATGGCTCCAACCTCCACGCCCGCTTCGCGGGCAGTCCAGCCTCTAACCCTCATCGACTACGACCCCGACGCCGAAGTAAAGTTCGTCGCCGCGTGCCTGTATCGCACCAGCGGCGCGGCGTTTGCCGACGCACTGTCGCGCGCCGGGGCGATGAGCGAGGCCGAACGCGCGCAGGTGATCGAGGCGGCGCTCAGCGGCCGGGGCGACTTCGACAGCCCGCTGCGCGAGCTGGAGCACGTCACCTACACAGTCGACGGTGTGATGGACAACGGCGCGTATTTCGACGTGAAGCGGCATCGCATGATGACGCAGACGCCGCAGGCGCTCACCGTCG
The DNA here is from genome assembly GCA_036514635.1 of Anaerolineae bacterium. Classification (GTDB taxonomy): domain Bacteria; phylum Chloroflexota; class Anaerolineae; order Fen-1058; family Fen-1058; genus DASSFZ01. Next base: position 3,321 of record DATBWU010000267.1, read on the forward strand.
AGTTAGGTTACGCCGTCCCGCGCGCGGTCGAGCGGGCAGGGTTCGGCGATCGCTACCGCCGCGCGCTTGACCAGTCGATTGAGGCGTATCGCATCATCGCGAAAGACTTTCCACACGAAGCCTCGTATCTGGTCGCCAACGCCTTCAACCGGCGCGTGCTGATGACGCTGAATCTGCGCGAGGTCTTCCACTTCTGCAAGCTGCGCGGCGCGCCGAACGGCCACTTCGCCTACCGGCGCATCGCCGTGCGAATGTACGAGATCATCCGCCAGGTGCACCCGGTCTTCGCTCAATACATGCGCTGCGAGGCCTATCCGTCGTCGAGGGAGATCGAGGAGGAATTCTTCGCGCAGGTCTAGAAAAGAGAAGTGACCGGCACTCCTTCGGAGTGCCGGTCACTTTTATCGCAGTCCGCTTAACTCGAATTGCAGCGTGACGATGCGTAGAACCGCCGTGACGCCCGGCGGGCGCGTGAACTCCAGCCGGAAGGCCTGATTCTGCCCCGGTGGAATCACCCACGGGAAGGGCGGGTCGGCCACGCGCAGATCGCTAAACACGTTGTCGGGTGTCTTCAGGCTGACGTCGATCTGGCTGATGGTGACTTGCTGATCGGTCGGGTTGCCGATACCGCCGCTCAAAACGAGTAGTGTTTGATCGGGGCCGAGTACGGCGACGCAGCAATTGACCACGGTGAGCAGTGTATTCGGCTGGGGCGTGGGCGTCGATTTGACGATCGGCACTTCGAAGCGCGCCGGCTGCGGCGCGTCCGGCGAGGGCTTGAACTCCCACACCAGCGACGGCCCCGGCACGTTGGCCGACACGCGATAGCCCGCCGTGAACGAGGTGGGATTGCGCGGCGCGACCAACCCGCCCGGCGGACCGTATGGGCCTTTCCGGCTGACTTCGCGATCGATGATATACTGCACGCGCACGCCGTCGATCAGCTTCACGTCAAACGTATCCGCGCTGATCGGATCGTTGCCCAGATACTCCACGTTGAACGTCACGTAGTAGAACGCCTGCGTGGGATCGCCGGGGTCGGGCGCGAGTTGTCCCGACAACACGGTGACGCGCCACTCGCCGATCTGCGCCGGCGAGCCGATAGGGACCAACCCCACCGGCCCGATGTCGATCGGCTCCTGATCGGCATCGTACAGCCCGGTGACGACTAGCCGCTCTTCGCCGCCCTCACCCAGCACGACCAGCGTGATGCCCGGCCTCGATTGCTGGAATAGCACCGCGACACCATCCGCCGGCACGCGCTGGCGCCCCGACATGCGAAAATGCAGGTCCATGCCGTTGCTCATTTTGAGCGTGATCGGCGCATTGTCGGCCAGCCCTTCGATCAACTGGGTGTTGGCGTCGGTGGGATACAACCCGATGACGTAGTTGATCACCGTGCCGTAAATCCACTCGGCGCTGTCGGCCCCGGCGCTGGCGATGCGCCAGCGTCCTTCGCTGGCGGTGACGGGCGTGATCGTGAATTCCGCACCACTGATCGAGATGCTGAGCGGGCGCGCGGCGAGGTCTTCGGCAGTGGGCGTCACTTCGACGGGCGCGGGACCGCCGCGTGAAGCCAGCAGGACGAGGACGATCACCAGTAACACGGCGATAATGCCTAGGAGAATCAGGCGCGGGCGATTGGCGAGATCGGACCACACAGGGCGCGATGGGCCGCGCGACGAGCCACCGGCAGTCAGATCGACCGGTGTATCGTCCGCATCGGGCTGAAACGACATATAAACTGAGCTCCTGGTCAGGGGATCGTCGTGGGCAGATCGTGCGGCGCGATACGGAGCAAAACGGAACTGCCTGCTGTCTGAATGATAAACGACTGGCCGAGATACGGGACGACCAATCGCACCACGCCAGACGCATTGACCGTGAGCGACGCGAAGCCGAACTGGTCGGTGAAGCCGTGCGCCAGCTCCTGGCCGGTCGTCACATCAATGACGCGCGCCGAGATGCCCACCACACCTTCACCGGGATCGGGCTGGTTGTCGTTGTTGAGATCGTAATAGACCGTCAGGTTGATCGGCACCAGTACGCTGAGCATCCCCTGTGGTGTCGCCGTCGGCAGCGCGCGCACCTGGATGAACGGCGGCGTCGGCGTGAGCGTGGGGGTGTCCGTCGGGATAGGCGAGGGCGTGGGCGTATCCGTCGGCACGGTCGGCACCGGCACGCGCGTATTCGTCGGCGTCGAAGTCGGGCCGGGGCCTACGACGCACTGCAAATCGTACGTGTAATTCACGCCCAGACTGGGCGGATCGATGGGATACTCGTTGCCGATGAGAATATACAACCAGCCTTCGTAGGTGACGTAGTACGACAGGCGACTGGCGAAATTGCCGACGGCCCGATCGACATCCTGGCTGCCGCCGATGCCGTTCCGATTGTTGTCGTACAGAATCAGGTTGGTGTCGACACCCGGCCCCAGTTCGAGCGTTTCGCAGGTCACCAGCAGGCCGGGCTTCACCCACACTTTGAAGAAGTCGTTATCCGGCGCTTTCGGATCCGATCCGGCCCACGGCGCGAAGTTGAGATCGGTGTACTTCACGTTCAACGCGATAGAGGTGGCGCGATCGAAATCGAAATTCGGCTCGTAGCGGTCCGCGCCGGGGATAGGGGTGGCCGCCGAGCCGGTGGCCGTGGGCGAGCCGGTAGGGGTCGGCGTGCGTGTTGACGTGGGTGTGGCGGTCGTCGGGTTGGAGACGACCAGTCTATACGTGCCTCCACTACAGAAACTCGAAACCTGAAACACGCGAAAGTAGTAGGGGCCTGTGTTTCCCGCAATGAGAGTAACCCCGGCCGATTCGCCATCAGCCGTTTCAGTATTGGTGAGCACAGCATTGTAATTCAAATCGTAGACAATAATGCCGAGGTTGTAATTTCCTGACCCGTTTGGTATCGCCTCAACGGTGTAGTACGTATTGGTTACGGTATTACCCCGGATGAAGTAATCATCTTGCGCTGGGACTATCTCGCCAGGAAGGCCCGGTGCGAGCGCCAGGGCTGTATAGTTGGCAAGCGTCGCCGGGGTAGAAATGGTCTCATTGCCCACAATTTGATCGGTCGTGGTCACCGACAGAGTACAATTGATTGCGGATTGGGCAGCAAAAGAAGCATCGAGCGAAAACGGGGCGCTCCGCTCCCTCACACTGAAGCTTAATCCAGCCACGTGCCGACCCGCTGCGCTGGATCCGACATAGGATTGTTCTGGTGCAGCGTGAACATCCTGCGCCAGCATGGCAAACAGTGCGAACAAAACAGCAACCGCAACAATTCCTAGTGCGACAGCCGCTCGCAGGCGGGACATAGGGTCATCCTAAACGGTGGGGCGTGTGTCCAGGCAAAAGTATAACCCAAGTTCACGTACACGCAAATAGGTCGCTTTGCCTGCGTATCCGTCCACGTCCGTTGACATCCGCTGGAGTCGTCAGCGGATTGGAATCGGACAAGCGGATAGAAACGGACGGCCATCCGCTCCCATCCGTTTGTCCGCACCGTGTGCACGCAAAGGTTGTCAGCAAATACAACGCTCGCCGACTGTGTTGGCACGGCGAAGCGGAAGGAGTCGCTAGCGGATTGGAATCGGACAAGCGGATAGAAACGGACGGCCATCCGCTCCCATCCGTTTGTCCGCACCGTGTGCACGCAAAGGTTGTCAGCAAATACAACGCTCG
>DATBWU010000268.1:0-6215 GCA_036514635.1 Anaerolineae bacterium
GGTGCTGTATACCTACGGCGTGAAATCCGCGAGTGTATACCAATCGCGTGAACAGGGTAAGGTTGGCGAGTTGGCCTGACGTACGACATGGCGTATGCTTCTCCGACAGGAGGAAGGTACGCTATGGAACTGACGAGACAATGGTGCGACAACGTTCGCTGCCCAGCCTTTGGCCAGATCGGGACGGATAACGTTCGGGTCTTCAGTTATGCTGACCGCCGTTTCTATTGTGTCCGCTGCGGTCGGACATGGAGTGCCGACAAGGGCACCGCCTTTGAAGGCCTGCACAGTTCGCGCGCAGTGGTAGCCAGGGCCTTGGCCCAGTTGGGTGAGCGTGCCAGTTTGCGAGCCACGGCCCGGTTAACGCAGCATCCAGTCAACACGGTCTTGGACTGGCTGGAATGCGGTGGACGACAGGCGGCCGCCGTGAGCGCGTATCTGATTCAGGGATTGCCGGTGACCTATGCCCAAGTGGATGAACTCTGGACCTTTGTCAAAAAACAGGAACACCTGTTGCCGAAGGACCCCGCTGAGTATGGCGACATGTGGGTCTGGCGTGCCATCGCTTTGCCCGGCCGCCTCCGGGTGGTCACGCATCTGAGCCACGAACGGAGCGCAGCCGAAGCGCGCGCTTTTCTAGCCAAATTCAAGGCGCGCACCGATGGTCGCGCGCCATTCTTGACCAGTGACCAACTGCCCGCCTACACGGCGGCGCTGATCGCCAACTACAGCCCCCCGGAGCCACCGCCGGTCAAGCGTGGTCCGGGGCGTCCGCGCAAAGAACCCAAGCGGATTATCGACCCGCAATTACTGTACGCTCAAGTCGACAAAGCGCGCGCAGGTGGACGCGTGGTGGAAGTGCGTCGGCGACTGGTCTTCGGCTCGGAGGGCGAAGTGGCGCGCCTGCTCCACGAGACCCAGGCGGGCACTCAGATCAACACCTCCTTTGTCGAACGTGACAACCTGACTTCGCGTCAAAGCAATGGGCGGCTGGTGCGCAAGACACTCTCTCATTCGAAAACGAAGCATTACCTCCAGCGCCAGGTTGACCCGGAAGACGCCATGTACAACTTCGTGCGACCCCATGAAGCGTTGCGAGTCAAGTGCATACGACCGGGTGTGCGTAGACAAAAGTGGGAAGACCGCACACCCGCTATGGCGGCTGACCTCACCGGCCATATCTGGACATTGGAAGAGTTGTTAGCCTATCGCTTGCCACCGCCAGAAACTTAAAGACTTTCACGCCGTCGGTATACACTCGCCAATTTCACGGGATTGGTATACAGCACCAGAATTCGAAAGGCAGCTTTAGGCGGTGCCAGGAGCCAGTGGGCAGGTGCGGGCGATGGTATCCCGCGAGCGGAGGGCGCGTACATCTACGTCGCTCCCAACAATGGCCTTCTCACCAGGGTCATTGAGGAACACGGCTCCCTCGAAGCCTACGAGGTCACGAGCACAAAGGTGATCCCGGCAAACCCTGAACCGACGTTCTTCAGCCGAGAGATGGTGGCTATTCCGTCAGCTCATTTGGCTGCAGGCTTCCCGTTGTCTCAAGTTGGGCAGCCCCTCAGTGATTCGGAGATCGTGAGATTTGAGCGCGCTCGTCCTAAGAAGCTTCCGGATGGGAGCCTTCTGGGCGAAGTGAGCGCGATTGATATGCCCTATGGAAACGTCTGGACGAACATCTCACGACACAATCTCGCCGAGAATGGGATCGGCTATGGGACGAAGCTGAAGATCATTCTCGACAACGTGTTGCCCTTTGAGCTGCAGCTTACGCCTACCTTCGCAGACGGGGGCGAGAAAGGAGCGATTGTGGCTTACATCAATAGCCGCGGTTATCTGTCGCTCGCCCGGAACGCGGCAGATCTGGCTGTCACCTATAACATCCGCCGCGGCATGCCGGTGAAGCTGAAGCCCGACAACAAGCATCTTGGAAGTTCGGCGACACCGAGGTGATTTATGGCTTCGGAGGATACTTACACCAAACTCATCGCGTTGCTTGATCAGCACGGCGCGCACTATCGGCTGATTGACCATCCGCCGGAGGGACGAACCGAAATCGTCAGTCCGATGCGTGGCAACGAGCTGTCACAGGCAGCGAAGTGCATGGTCTTGATAGTGAAGATCGGAAAGAAAGTAACCAAGTACGTTCTGGGGGTCATCCCGGGAGATGCCCGGATAGACTTGAATGCTATCAAGGCACTGATGCGCGCCACCTACGTCTCGTTCGCCTCACCGGACATCGCCGAAAAGCTCGCGGGCAGTGTTGCGGGCACGATCCTACCGTTCTCCTCCAAGCCGGAGCTGGAGTTGATCGTCGACCCCTCGCTGTTGGAGAACGACGAGATCTACTTCAACGCAGCACGCCTGGATCGCTCGATGGCCCTGAAGACGAGTGACTACGTGGTGTTGGCTAAGCCGCGCCTCGAACGTATCGCCGAAAGTCGCGAAAGCCCGCAGGACCACGTTGAGTGAAATGATTCCTCGAACTTCCACCGTCCAAGGTGTTCTTCTTGCGCTGCTAACAGGGTTGGCCTGGGGCACTAATGGCGTGTCCGTCAAACTCATCCAAGGGTTCTCTGCCAGCGGCCTGTCCGTACTCATGCTGGGCACTTGCTTTTTCGTTACGGTACTAACCTTTCTCCTGCGTGGGCGAGGGGCCCAACTCCTTCAACCCGTTTCGGTTAGCGGGTGGCTCATCTTGCTCGGCGCCATTCTGGGAGTGCAGTTCCTTTTCTCCATGTCGAGTTACCAGCTTGCCTTGGCTCCTAATGCGGCCCTGTTCAACCAGATGACTCCAATCTTTGTGGTCTTATTGACCTGGCTCGTACTCCACCAGCGAATCGAGCGCACAACGCTGTTGGGTATAGCCCTGGCTGGTGTAGGGGCGAGCATGCTGGTTGGTCTGCAGCATATCTCCCTTTCGTCAGAGTACTTCTTAGGAAACCTCATGGCTATCGCTTCCTCTTTCCTTACAGCGATATTCGCCATTACGGTGAGCAGGCGCGCCGCGCATGTTCCCTTAGGGGTTCTGATAGCTTGGACATTCGGAGTTGCCGCGTTGGTGGCTGTACTATACGGTATAGTAACACCGCCGCTGTTTAATAACCCTCCGCTCCGCTCATGGGTGATTGCCTTCCTGTTCCCTGCACTTTTCGCAGCTACTTTTGGTCACTTCTGTTATATTCGTGCGCTGCAGCTGATCCCTCCAGAACGAGTCGCATCTCTAGTTCTCAGCTCGCCGCTCTTTACCTCCATATTGGCCTATTACATGCTCAGTGAAAGGCTGGACTCCGTGGGTCTGGCAGGTTTCCTTCTGACGTTAGCGGGGATCTTCGTGGTCACGCAGTCCACGATCCGTCCACAGAGCACGGCAGTTCTCACCTAAATTTCGTCCGAACTTGGTTGACCTCGGACCATCCAGCTAGGCCTGCAACATGCGGCTGGACTCCAACGTGTGCACCTCATGAATTTGAGTCAGCGTCCAACGACTCTACTGAAAATAAGGTCATGGCAACAAAGCTCCAATGGGTAAGCGCCCTACCTTTAGGGCGGGCGCCCTTCACGGGTAGCCGTTCTTGAAGCATTAGCCCCACCGTTCAGCATTAAGGGAATCACCCCATGCCTCTCACCGCGCAAGTCATCTTCGGCCAACGCGCTGCCTGGTACACGACCAGTGCCGCACACACGGACAAGGCCGTGTTGGATCGCGTCGTCGCGTTAGCTCGACCTCGACCTGACGCGCTAGCTCTCGATGTCGCCACAGGCACCGGCCACACGGCATTTGCGCTCGCGCCGCACATCCGCCGGGTGATCGCCACAGACATCACACCGGAGATGCTGAGTGAAGGCCGTAAACTGAACGCGGAATTGGGAATGAAGAATGTACAATTTCATGAGGCCGATGCGCATGACCTGCCGTTTGATAATGACACTTTCGATATCGTGACGTGTCGCCGCGCGGCGCATCATTTCACCGACATCGAGCGCGTGCTGCGCGAGATGCGGCGGGTGTTGAAACGAGGCGGACGATTAGTGATCGACGACCGCAGCGTGCCGGAAGACGATTTCGTCGACGCGACGATGAATGACCTCGACCGGCTGCACGACGCATCGCACGTCCGCGAGTATCGGCCGAGCCAATGGGAGCGAATGCTGGCGGAGGCCGGATTTGCCGTTGAAGCGATCGGGCCGTATACGAAGCATCGCCCCTTATCCTCTCTGACGACCAACGTCGATCTGGAAAACACGGCGCGGATTCACGCGGTTATCGCATCCCTGAATGAGTCACAGCGCGCGGCGTTGAACGTGGTTGTGAAAGACGGGGAGATTTATACGAATCACTGGTTTGTGATGGCAATGGGCGTAAAGCGTGAGACGTGAAGCATCTTGTCTTTAGTTTGTCTCTGGGCATGTATACGGAGCGCACTTGAAAATTCCGGGTGAAGAAACTTGGTTTCTGGCTCGGTGAACTCGGAAATCTGATTTGCGGGCAGTATAGGTGAGTTTTGCGGTTGCCGATACTTTTGCTCGACCGTCCCGAGGACCGGTACAGATGGCGGGTCACTGTCACCGGCCTCGTCGCCGACAGATACATCTCCGGCGAAGTTAAGGAAGAGCGGCTGTCACTCGGCATCGCAGGCGTTGATGATCTCACCGCCGATCGGGTGCAGGCATTGGAGCAGATATGAGTGGCAAATCATTGGTGGTGAAATTCGGGGGAACTTCGGTTGGCAGCGCGGCCGCCATCGCGCAGGCAGTCGACATCGTGCGCGAGACGCGCGAAGCGTGGCCGCGCCTCGTCGTCGTCGTCTCGGCCATGAGCGGTGTCACCGACATGCTCCTGGAAGGCGCGCGCGCCGCTGTGCGAGGAGATCGCCAACAGGTCAGGCAGATCGCTGATCGGCTGAAGGCGCTGCATCACAAAGCTGCCGACGGCCTGATCGACTCGCTCGCCGATCAGGAGGCCGTTCTCCGTCCAATCGATCGTCACCTGCGCGAGTTCGATAGCCTGTGCGACGCACTGGCTGTGGTGGGCGAAGCCTCGCCACGCACGCTCGACACTGTGGCGTCGCTGGGCGAGCGCATGAGTATCCACCTGGTCGCCGGACGCTTGCGACGGGTCGGCGTGCCGGCCGAAGCGGTGAGCGCGACCGAGGTGATTCGCACCGATGCAGCCTTCCAGTCGGCTGCGCCGTTGATGAGTGTCACCCGCCGGCAGGCGCAAGAGCGACTAGGTGGCCTGCTCGATGTGGGCATCGTCCCTCTCGTCACTGGTTTCGTCGGCGCGACGGAAGCCGGCGAGGTGACAACGCTCGGGCGCGGCGGCAGCGACTACAGCGCCGCGATCCTGGGCGACGCGCTGGGCTGCGATGAGGTGTGGATCTACACAGACGTAGACGGGGTGATGACGGCCGATCCCCGCGTAGTAAAGGAAGCGCGCAGCCTATCCGCCCTCTCATACCGCGAGATGTCCGAACTGGCGTACTTTGGTGCAAGGGTGTTGCATCCCAAGACTATCCGTCCCGTCATCGAGCGCGGGATTCCATTGCGCATCAAGAACACCTTCAACCCAGCGCATCCCGGCACACTGGTGCTGGCTCAGGCCAACGGCGTGAATAGGGCGCTGAAAGCCGTGACCGCCATCAAGCGCCAGCGGCTGATCACGATCGAGGGCCAGGGCATGCTGGGCGTGCCGGGCATCGCCGCGCGTGCATTTGGCGCCGTCGCACGCACCGGAACCAGCGTGCCGATGATCTCGCAGGCGTCGTCGGAGCAGAGCATCTGTTTCGTCGTGCCAGAATCGATGGCGGAGGACGTGCTGACCGCATTGCACGCCGAGTTCGAGCGCGCACTGGCGCGACGGGATATCGAAAGCATTTGGGCGACAGATGAGGTCGTCATCGTGACCGCCGTTGGCTCGGCGATCCAGCAGACGCCGGGCGTGGCTGGGCGTGTGTTCGGCGCGCTGGACGCAGCGAGCATCAACATTATGGCTATCGCGCAGGGTCCGTCCGCGTGCAGCATCAGCATGGTCATCGACGTGAAGGACGCCGACAAGACGGTGAGGCAGATTCACGCCCTGATCGCGCGGGAGCAGGAGGTAACATCGTGAACAGGAGGGGATCCTCCCCGCTGGTATTATAGATTTCGGGTAGTGGTGAAACAGCTTTGAAGGATGCCGGAGCTGCTACACTGTCTTTCAGTTTATT
>DATBWU010000269.1:0-3185 GCA_036514635.1 Anaerolineae bacterium
AGAGCGTCTTAAAAGTCCATTTCGCCGTCATTCTGAGGCGCGAAGCGCCGAAGAATCTCCATGTTTGCGCCGAAAAACGAGATTCTTCGCTCGCTACGCTCGCTCAGAATGACATCACCAGAGAGTTTTAAGACAGTCTCTAAGAGCCCGTCTGAAAAAGTCACTGTGGTAACCACCAAGTCACCAAGTCACCAAGTCTCTCCAAGTTTTCTTTGTGTCTTCGAGTCTTGGTGGTGAGCTTTATAAGCCAGCCTCTAAAAACCGATCTGGCGAATCAAGTTCTGGACCGTGTTGATCTGCTGGCGCACGTGCGCGTTGCCCGGGTCGAGTTGCTCAGCCGTGTTCAGGTCGGACAGCGCCGCCATCAGGCGCTGGCGCGTCATGATCGCCATCCACGGCATGTGTTGTTGCACTGCCTCGTTCGCGCGCTGAATGCCGCGAGCCGTCAGCATGTCGACCACCACCTGCCGGTACTCCGCGCCGACGCGCGGCCCATCGAACTGGATTGCCTCTTCCGCCAGCTTGAGCGCGTCGTCGAGCCGCCGCGCGTTCCCCAGGTCGATAGCCTGGTTCATCAAAGCCGGGACGAGGTTGTTGCGCGCCATTTCGCTGTGAGGATCGATCTCGATGGCCTTTCGCACGTCGGCCAGGCTGCCGGCGTTGTCTTTCTTGCGATTGCGCATCAACCCGCGCATATAATGAGCCTGCGCCCACTGCGCCCGGAATTCCGGATCGCGCACGTTGTGCTTGCGGTTGATGCCTTCCAGCAAGTCGATGGCAGTCTGAATGGTATTCTCGTTTTCAACCAACGCCCGCGCGTACCTCGTCGCCGCCTGAACGAGCAGCGGGATCGTCTGCTCCTTGCGCACGTCGAAGCCGGCGGCTTCCTGGAACAGTGCCACCGCGCGGTCGAGCGCATTGCCATCCATCAGCTCGCGGCCGCGCTCTACCAACGATTCGACCAGCAGCTCCTGTGCAGCCTTGTCGTTGGGAGTCTGCTTGAGCAGGCGTCGCAGCTCGGCCTGCGCCTCGTCGTAGCGCTTCAGGTCTTTGACCATCGTGTAGCACGCGCCCAATGGGGACAGGTAGGGCGCCAGCGCGGGGTTCGCTCGCGCCAGCGCATCGACGGCCTGGGTCAGATCGCCGCACGCCGGCAGGCCGCGCCAGCGTTCCAGCATCAACGGCCCGCACGCCGCGCGCAAGGCCTGCTTGTGAGCGCCGCTCGTTTGCATAGCCGCCCGCATCTCCTCGGCGGCGCGCAGCTCGCGGACAAAACTCACTTCCAGCGCGGTATGCCGCTCGGCGTGCGCGGGCTGTTTCTGTTCGAGGTAGCGTGTGCGGTGATCGCGAAACTCGGCGCGCAGCCGCGCCTGCGTGTCCTTGCGCACCTCGGCGACCAAACCATCGTCGATCGGTCCGACGGCGCTCACCCGGCCGCGCGACCAGCCCGTCCAGTAATCCGGATCGACCAAGGCCATCGCCCAGTGCGCGATCGCTTTCTTCCAATACGGATCGGCCTGGGCCGGGTCGCGCGCTTCAAGTTCGGATGCCAACCGATAGCATACGATGCCGATGTAGTGGGCGGTCTGCACGCTTTGCGGATCGCGTGCCTGTGCTTCTTCCCATTCCCGCAAGGCATCGGTCAATCGCCCGGCGTTGAAGTACGCCAGCGCCGACTGGTGGACGAGCGCCGAGAGCAACGCGCGCTGTGTCGCGCTGTCGTCGAACATCGCGATGGCCTGCCGCAAATCGTCCACGGCTTCGAGTGTGCTGTTGGCTTGCAGGCGACGCACCGCGCGGGCGGACAGAATCTGGTTCATCGCCTTGCGCGCCGGTTGAGCGACGGGCCGAGCGCCATCGCGGGTCGTGTTCGACACAACGCGCGCCAGGCGCTCCGCCGCCGCGTCGAGATCGCCGGTCGCGGCCAGCGCCAATGCTTGAGCATACAGGCGCTCCGGCGGCGCAGCGTCTATCGAAGTGGAGGCGAGCGCCGTCATCGCCTGGGGCAGTTGGCCGGCGCGATGGCTCGTCACGAGGAGGCCCTGCGCTACGCGCGCATAGCACTCGCAGCAGCACGCGCCGTAGCCGGCCTGGTTGCCGCCGTGCTGAGCGCAATACGCGCGCCCGCATTGCGGGCAGCGGCCGGTCGGAGTCTGCACACATTTCTCGACAAGACAGGCGGTTGCGGTCATTGACGATCTCCTGCAATAACGGCGAAGGCTCAAAGGGTGTTTCAAGGAGGTCGATGCAACGCATCCGCAACGGATAAACGGATACGGCCCACACACTAACGCGCTGGTTGAGGATTCGTTTATCCGTTGCCCATCCGATGCATTGGCTGCTCACCTCCCTGAAATCTGGGAAGAGCGACGGCGAATTTAGCCAGTGGTTGTATCTCTATCCACTGCGCCCGCGCCTGAGAGCACGAAATACTTCCATCTCTTTCTCGAACCGATCCAGGTCTGCGGCGGTGATGTCCTGATCTCGCGCTTCTATCTCGTGAATCAGCAGACTGAAACGACCGGCCTCGGGCAACTGCTTGCCGGCCAAGAGAGCCGCCTTAGCCGTTCGAATCAATTCCTCGCGGCGGCGACGCAATTGCTGCACGCGCTGATCGATTAGGTTGACAATGATGGATTTATCCGGCAGTGCTTCGGCACGGCGTTGTGCATCGAGGGCATCGGCATCTCGGTGCTCGGCGTCACGGGCCTGAGGGCGCGCATCGACTGGCGCGGATGTGGCGGCGGAGAACCACTGAGGCTCAAGCCTGGCTTGCGCCTCCAGTGCGGCTCGATACACTCCGGCTGCTTCGATCCATCGACCGGCGGCGGCGTGCGCCTCGGCCAGCATCAAGTTCGCGCCGAGTTGCAGGTGTGGCGGCAGCGGCGCGCGCACAGCCTCGCCGAGCAAGGGCGCTGCGAATTCAAGCTGCCCGGCTTGTTGCAGGGCGAAGGCCAGGTGATACGCAACGTGGCCGTCACCCCCATCACGCTCGTGCAGTTGGCGCAAGATATGGATCGACGCCGGATGATCGCCTTCGGCCAACGCGGCCAGCGCCTCGAAGAACTGAATCCGCCGGTCGTCGTCATCTGCGAATTCACGGGCTTGCTGGAACGCGGCGCGGGCTTCCGCCCGAATCGGCTCGCCGTTGACCACCGGCTTGAGTAACGCGATGCCCCAACGCA